>JAYEJK010000353.1:0-9350 GCA_034660535.1 Thermodesulfobacteriota bacterium
ATTCTTTCCTCACTTTGCATTGACGTTTTTTGCACGGACAAACAAGTTTGTCCATGCCACCCATCAGGCAGTTACAAAAAATGGTGCAAGGCTTTCCTCCCCCAAATCCGTTATAATCAGAAAAAAAATTCTTAACCTGACGGCTATGCCTTTCAGGGTTATTTCAAATCATCAAAATTCAATTGCCCGGGTCGAAAAAAATTCCGGACCCGGGCAACTAGGAATTATGAAATAATTACAATATCTTTAATACTTCAGATATGAAACCGCTAGACTATTATGTCCATACCACCATTCGCGTATCGGGTTGAATTGTTGGGGGGGTGGGCGCTGTAACCATGCGGATAAGGCCCGGCTTCAAGGGGTAATGGTATGTCTCTTTCCGCGGGTTGGCCGGACAATTCCGACCCGGGTTGTGACGCCTCACTGCCTTCAATGCGGCCGGTAGCGGAATCGCCCTTATTCTCACGTTTTTGAGCAGCAGCCTCACTCATTTTCTTTTGCGCTTCCAGTTCTATAATCCGCTGTTCCTGTCTAGCCTCAGTAATAGCGGCAGAAGCGGCGCCGGCGACTCTCCGGTCCTGGGGTGACGGATCGACCGGAGCCAGAGCGGCGGCACGAACTGTCCGCATCTTGGCAATAGTTTTTTCAGGTGTGGATTCCTCTGACGTGTCAATCCGGACTTCGCCGCTTACAGCATACCGTTTCCCATCCGGCCCGCGCTTGTACTGATAACTGGCGCCACCCCTAACATACGGCCCGCCGGCTGCCTGGTGCGCCATTTCGTGGGCATGAACGGCGGCATCGATTTTTTTCAGTTCGGCAATTACGATCATTTCCCTCTTATCCAGGGGCTCACCGTCCAGCCCTTTTGGTGCAAATAAATTTTCTTTCTCGCCGGTCTCTTTGTCGACCCGGCTATCTCGCTCCTTGCCTGAGGATTCTATATCTTGCGGCCGGCGCACATTATCCGAGGGAGATGATTCTTTGGCAGGGTTTTCTCCTTCGGGCTTCTCCGCATTAACAACCGAATATCCAAGGCCTGCCTGCCCATGATAAGCATTGACCGCGTGATTCGGGAATTGCACGGTTGCGTTGGTCACACGATTTTTCCACCATTGGCCCTGTTCAAATATATCTTTTTCAGCACGATTGCCGGCGTGTAGCGGCGTGGTCGCAGGTTCAGGTCTCGTATACGAATTTTTGCCAAAAGCTGAAAGCCCTGAATAACCCGAAATAATTGTATTGATTCCCGGCATATTATTTTGCCCTTAGGGTCTGGAAAGAAATAACTTGGGTAATTCCGATCCGAAATGTGTTGCAGATTTAGTCGGTTTGATATTCACGAAACCGCAAGCGTAGCAGGGCTACGGTGAGGATTTCGGGGATGTCAAACCGGCTAAAGGTGTGATACAGTTCGGAAACGGAAAATCCAAGTTATTTCTTTCCAGACCCTTACGCTATCTATCGCCCAGTTTCCGTTCCTCGATAGGAACAAAGTCACGATGGCGGGGGCCTACGTAAACCTGACGGGGTCGCCCGATGCGAGTGTCGGAATCATCCCACATTTCTTTCCAGTGGGCAATCCAACCCGGAAGGCGGCCCAAGGCAAACATCACGGTGAACATGGTCGTGGGGATGCCGATTGCGCGGTAGATGATACCGCTGTAAAAATCAACGTTCGGGTAAAGATTCCGTTCAATGAAATAGTCATCGTTTAAGGCTGTTTCTTCCAGTCCCTTGGCAATGGCCAGAAGAGGGTCATCCGCCATGTTCATAGCGCCAAGTACATCATCACAGGCCTTCTTGGTAATCCTGGAACGGGGATCATGGCTCTTATACACACGATGGCCGAAACCGACCAACCGGAAAGCATCATTAGGGTCCTTGGCCCGCTCGATGTATTTTTTATAGTTTCCGCCCTCATGGATCCGCTCAAGCATCTCAATGACGGCCTGGTTGGCTCCCCCATGCAGCGGGCCCCATAGAGCGCTGATGCCTGCGGAAATCGAGGCATAAAGATTCACCTTGGCGCTGCCCACCATTCGTACGGTTGAAGTGGAACAATTCTGCTCGTGGTCCCCGTGGAGAATGAGAAGTTTATTTAAGGCCGTCACCTCAATCGGATTCACATGATACGGTCTGACAGGTGAATCAAACATCATGTTCAAAAAATTCGAACAGTAACTATAGTCATGTCTGGGGTAAACCAGAGGATGCCCCATGGATTTCCTGAATGAGAAGGCTGCAATCGTCCGTACCTTTGAGATAAGCCGGGATGCCATCAGATCAATATTTTCCAGGGGATTGTTGACTATTTCAGGATAAAAACTGACCAGTGAACCGACCATGGATGAAAGGATGGACATCGGAGGTGTGTTCGGAGGATATCCATCGAAAAAGTGGACCATGTCCTCATGGATAAGGGCAAATTCGCTCATTAACAGCTTGAAATGATTGAGTTCTCCAAGAGTGGGGAGATAGCCGTGAAGCAATAGATAGGCGACTTCGACAAAGGAGCAGTGTTCAGCAAGGTCCCCTATCCGGTAACCACGGTAATTTAAAATCCCCTTTTCACCATCAAGAAAGGTAATCCGGCTGCTGCATGACCCGGTGTTCATGTAGCCGCTGTCCAATGTGATACAGCCTGTCTGCGCCCTCAATGAACGGATGTCGATCGCCTTTTCACCTTCCGAACCTATTATCAGAGGCAGATAATAGGTCTTACCCTGAATCGTGACCTCTACTTTTTCTTCTGTAACGTATTTTTTATCCAACATTTTTCAAACCTCAAAAGTATCCGGCAGTCATCTTTAAAGAAGGCTGGCCGTGAAGCATTGCTCATTGTTACGGAAACGCTTTAAAATGTTGCCTTCACAGCCTAACCCCCCCAGAGTTAAATCTTGGGATGAAATATCAAATTAATTTGATTAATATATATAAAAGAACCTCAAGTATCAAGTTGAGTACAATGGAGCTGTTAGCTGTTAGCTGTTAGCTGTTAGCTTAACCGCTCAATTTAATTATACTTTCAGTTAAAGATCAAGTGTTGAAAATTGACGGTTTCTATCCGGAAATAACGTGAACAATGATATCTATGAAAAATCCCGATTCCGTGCACAATAGGAGAATTGCAAAATTTATTCGCGAAGTGACCATCTACCCGGTCTCGTGCGAGAAACTTGCCAACGGCCGTTCGGACTATGAGTGGCTGACCAAAGTGCTTGCAGGCGGAGCCCGCATCGTCCAACTCCGGGACAAGGATGCAGATGACCGAACCTTGTTTGAAAAGGCGCAATTCTTCCGCAAAGAAACAGAAAAGGCAGGGGCCCTGTTTATCATAAACGATCGGGTCGATATTGCCCTCCTGACCGGGGCCGACGGTATTCATCTGGGCAATACCGACGTCCCTGCCGTTGAGGTCGGAAGAATTGCCCCTGGTCTCATTATAGGCGTCTCGGCAAATACCGTGGAACAGGCAGCCACTGCCCAGGCAAGAGGAGCGTCCTATTTCAATATCGGTCCGCTTTATTCCACGGAAACCAAAGAGGGGCTGTCCACTTTTCTGGGAACAGATGCTATAAAGACATTTTCCTCTGTATCAGATTTGCCCTTTACTGTAATGGGAGGCATCAAACTAAAACATGTCCCGGAACTGACGGCATTGAATGCCGGACGAATCGCCGTGGTCACGGCTCTGACCCAGGCAAAGGACATCGAAAAAGAAACCCGGCGCTGGGTACAGGCCATAACAAAAGGAATGTAATCGTTCGCAGGCTCGCTTACCTGCACGCGATCAGGGCAACCAGCATAGGTGGGCTATAGCTGATTGCCTGATCATACCCCAAGGGCACTTCCGTTGGGCGCGCACAGCTACAGCACCTGTGAACGATTACATACGAGGAGTCTGCTAACGGTTACAAAGGAATGATATGATTATACAAACGCTTGGCGAGCGAAAAAAAGAGATCAGGTTGCTGATGAAATACGCGGTTCCGGAAAAAAATTTGGAAAAGGCGAAATCTTTCGTGAACATGTATGAAAATGACGCCATCGCACTAAACCTTTTCCATTCATTTTATAGCTTCCTTCCGGATGCTCATGACGATTTTATAGAAGAACTGCATCTCCTGATTCGTAAACAGGGAATCTTCCTGATCTGCGCCACAACGATGTATGCGGACTATATCTACCTGGTCACGAACGAGAGGGCCGAATTCTTAGGGAAACTGGCCGATGGAATCTGGGATAAGGAGGTCTTGAAATTCTTCCGAATAGTTGATCAAGATACATTTATTGACAAATACGGTGACCTGTCAAATACCTCCATATATACTCCAGCCGGCGCGAATAAAAAACTCTGTCCGGTATGCTCCGCCGCCTCAGGCGAGCATCACACATACGGATGCCCCCTGGAAATATGTCCGTGGTGTGACGGCCAACTCAAAAAATGCAACTGCAGATTCACCCTGATGAATAAGGACCGCCTTGAAAAAGAGTCCCACATTGACGCGTTTCAAAAACTATTAATTGAAAAAGGCAGGATTCCGTTTGACGCAGCACGCGACATACCGGAATATCCCGTATCCGCGGACAGTCTCATCAGTGATGAAAGTTGAGGCGTAACTCAAAAATTATTCAGGCAAATCCAAAAACTTATAAAATTTCAAATCAGAGGATACTATCAGACGGGTGTTGTTTCCCATGGTTTCTTCGTAGCTTTCCAGGGTCTTTAAAAAAGTGTAAAATTCCGGATCATTACTGTAGGCCTCCGCATAAATACGGGCAGCCTCGGCATCCGCATCACCTTTTATCTCCTGTGCCTTACGCGTTGCCTTGGAAGTAATCTCTTTTAGTTCCCGCTCGACCTTACCAAGTATTTCCGCCTTCTCCCCCTCTCCCATGGCCCTTTTTTCCGCGGCAATCCGCTTCCGTTCAGAGATCATCCTGTCAAAAACCTTACGTTGGACCGTCTTGATGTAGTTCACTCGTTTAAACATTACATCAACCAGTTCAATGCCGTAACGGGGCGTGATCTTTGACGCTGCCTCGTGGACCATCTTGGCAATTCTGTCGCGGCCGAACTGGATATCCGCATCTGCTTCCTTCTCCACCATCCTGACAGCCGTGGTTCCAGGTTCCCAGTCGGAACTCCTTATGATCTCCACAAGGTTGTTTTTATTGACCAGGTCACGGACTGAACCGTCAATAATACCGTCCAGTATGGTCTGCGCTCTGGTTTTGTTTTTTACCGTTTGCAGGAACTTCAGAGCATCTACGATTCGCCAGCGTGCCGTGACATCTAAAAATATATAGGTCTTATCACTGGTTGGGATCTGGTTGGGATCGCCATCCCATATGAGTAATTTTTTTTCAAAATACCTGACCTCCTGGACAAACGGGATCTTCAAATGAGGCCCGGCCTCGGTAACCGAATCGCCCACAGGAGCGCCGAACTGGGTAATAACCGCCTGTTGCCCTTCATCAAGAACAAAAAATCCATCCCAGGCACAAAGGATTAATCCGGATACCACAACGATCATAATAATTCTAAAAATACTTTTCACAAGGTTCTCCCCTGTCCTATTGTATGCATTACGGAATCAGACTCCGAAGGCCGATTTTTCAATTTCCGGCCTTGGAACCGCCAAGAAGTTTCCCTTTCCCGTCCCCCAGATTCAGAAACGGCAGTATTGAGCGCTGCTCTTTGTCAATCACGTAAATCTCAGTCACCCTTGGCAGGACCTCACGCATGGTTTCAAGATACATTCGCTCCCTCGTAACATTCTTGGCTTCCTTATACTCCTTCAGCACCGCCAGATATCGGTGGGTTTCACCCTTTGCCAGGTTGACCCTTTCAACGGCATAACCGTGTGCCTCTTCAAGTACTTTCTTGGCGCCCCCGCGAGCCTTGGGAATCACCCGGTTGTAAATCTCTTCCGCCTCGTTTACCAGACGCTTCTGGTCCTGGTCTGCTTCATTAACCTCGTTAAAGGCGGGTTTGACCTCATCGGGCGGATTCACGTCCTGAAGCTGGAGCGTTGTAATCTCCACACCGCTCTCATAATCATTCAGCGTGGCCTGCAATTCCCTGGCCATGGATGCCCCGATCACCTCGCGATTGTCCAACACAAAATCAAAATCATGATTGCCCACTATCCTGCGGACAGTCATCTCGGACACGTCCCTCACCGCCTGCTCCACTTCCCGCACCTTGAACAGAAAATTGACAGGATCCAGCACTTTATACTGGACAATCCACTCCATATTAATGACATTCTTGTCACCTGTCAGCATGAGTGATTCCATGTCAAAGCCCCTTCTTTCATAAACGGACTTCTGGGCCGCCGTCCTGGTCCGGAAACCGAACTCTTCTTTGCGGATTGCCTGAACGTCCACTTTATGCACTACGTCAAGCAGAGGGATCTTGAATTTAAGCCCCGGCTCTGCAATCCTGTTGAATTTCCCCATACGCAGCACAACTCCAAGCGACCCTGTTTGGATTTTGAAAAAAGCCGACTGAAGCAACAGCGCGGCCAGCAGTATTACCACTACCGGTAGAATTTTTATGATCCCGCTTAAAATATTTCCGGAACCGCCGGCCGGTTCACCCGGTCCACCGCCGCTGTCGCCGCCTTTACCCCCCCCATCGTCATGACCCCCGCTACCTGAAAAACTTTTCTTGATCTTTTTGATCAGGGCGATAATAAGATCTTCCGGGCTTGCGGGCCTTTTATTCTTTCCCCATGGAGGTTGTTGATCATCCCATGCCATATAGCAGGCTCCTCAATGTCGCCGACGCCTGACCGGCGATATTTTTTTGGTGTTGTACAACAAAATTTGTTTTCCTTGAGAGACTTGGAAATATAATTACGCAATTCCAGCAAAACTATTCCAGATTTACACTTTATTTTCAACTAAAAACGTAACTGCTCAGGTACAAACGTTCAAGGTTCCACTCAAATAAACATTGAAGCTTTGAACCTTGAACCCGGAACCTGTGCCATTGACTACTAGTTGTTCAGAGCCGCCATCCAGCATCCCCATACGATAAAGGAACAGAAAACAAACTGGACCGTTTGCATTCGGGGATGTCCGATCCACTTGAAAAACAAAGGCAGGCAGGCCAGGATTGCCCCCAGCCCGATCCCAGCCGTAAGCCCCCACAAGTGAGCCCCAAGGTCTGTTCTTTTACCCTCGGTTCCCAATAGCGCCAACAAACCAAAGGCTGCCCCCAAAGGAACAAGTATGCCTTTAAAGGCTTTGATGCCCAGTCGAATGCGAAGCCCGCTCAACACGCCTGCAGCGCCGAATACTGCTGTTGAAAAGCCTACACTGCTGTAAGCGCCCGATTTCAAGAGAATATTAATTGCATTTCCGAGTGCGCCTGAAACAAGCGTCAGGCTCCACCCCAGACCGGTGCCGACCGTCCTGCAGAGAAAATGGATCAAAATCCCCCCGATAATTGCATTGCTGAGAACATGAACGGAATCGGCATGAAGAGTCAATCCTGTAACAATACGCCACCATTCGCCCTCTTCCAGGATCAGGCGGCTTGCAACCGCTCCGGCCTTAAACCAGGAATTCGTAATCGACCATGGGCCGGTGACTGCGAAAAAAATAATCAGCGCGCCCATGACAAGGATCGTGGGAGGGTTGTTGTCGAGCCCGGATGAGGATCTGCCTGCCGTATTATTTTGAGGAGGAGGCCAATTACTGTTTTCGTGCTCATATGCGGCTATTTCATTCCTGGCATACTCAAGGGCAGGCTCAGGGACCATTATCAGCCATTCACGACCCCGCCGAATTACCATGTGCGGGACGTCGGACGCATATAAGACCAGAGACCAGACCGATATTTCGTCCTCTCTGTACGAAAAACCGGCAATGCCGGTCATTAAAGAATCCGCCAAAACCAACCCCGACCAGTTGCAACCCACACATAAAAAAACCGTGTAATTCATTAGAATTGCACGGTATTTAATGCATCTGGTGCCGAAGGGGAGACTTGAACTCCCACGAGGAAACCCCCACTAGACCCTGAACCTAGCGCGTCTACCAATTCCGCCACTTCGGCACAATCGAAAAACTGTGACTTTAAGTTTTTTCAGGGCGGTTTGTCAAGATAATTCGTAACTATTTAGTACCTTAGAAAAATATTTTCTGCGCGTTTCCACCCTTCAAGGGGGTGCTGAAATAAGTGGCGGAATAGATTGTTTCTTTTTTTCCCATGGTCGATTAATGTGCGGACTCATTTTTTAACCTCTTTTTTCAGATATCCATGGGTTGTTCGAGCAATGAAAATCTTTGAAAGTCTTTCAGATATAAAGGAACCTTTTCAGAACACGTCGGTAACGATCGGCAATTTTGACGGTGTCCACTACGGCCACCAGATCCTTTTCAGCAAGGTAGTTGAAAAGGCGCGCCGGATCAACAGCACTAGCGTGATAATCACATTTGACCCCCATCCCCTGCAGGTCGTTCGGCCGGACTTTGGAATAAAACTCATTTCCACCCGTGAACAAAAAGTGGAACTCATTGAAAAAGCAGCCATCGATGTTTTGATAATCATTCCTTTTACAAAAGAATTTGCCCGAACCACGGCCGAGGCCTTTGTTGATGAAGTGCTGATCGACATGATGGGAGTGAAAGAACTCGTGGTCGGCTATGACTACGCCTTTGGAAAGGGAAGGCAGGGGGACATCTCCTTTCTGAAGGAGCAGGGCAGGCGCAAGGGATTCGACGTCTCCGTGGTGGAAGCATATTACAAAGACGACATGCTTGTGAGCAGTACAAAGGTGCGCGAACTGGTTGCACAAGGCCGCATGAGGGATGTTAAAAAACTCCTTGGCCGCTATTATCAGATCAGGGGCAAGGTAATGATGGGCAAACAGCGGGGCGGCCCGGTGGTCGGTTTCCCAACCGCCAATCTCCATATTTCAGAAGAGGATCTTTGCCCCAGGCATGGCGTCTACGTCACTCAAGTCATATATGGAGGCAGATGCTACGGCGGGGTGATGAACATCGGATATAACCCCACGTTCGGAGAATCGAAACTCTCTGTTGAGACCCACATCTTTGATTTCAACCAGGACATCTACGGCAAACCCATAAAAATCAATCTGCTGCGATTCCTGAGAGGAGAACAAAAATTTTCCGGCCCGGAAGAGCTTGCCGGTCAGATTGCAAAGGATATCAGCAAGGCAAAAGAAGTTCTAATGTAATTAAGGGCTCAAGTAAAAATAACTTGTACATCTTCCATCTCATCTTCAGGCCGTTTTGGGCCGATTGTGAGGTTACAAAATCCTCAAATTAGCGCTGCTAGTCCTGCGGTTTTGTAACCTCACAAT
>JAYEJK010000354.1:0-2253 GCA_034660535.1 Thermodesulfobacteriota bacterium
GATTGTGAGGTTACAAAACCGCAGGACTAGCAGCGCTAATTTGAGGATTTTGTAACCTCACAATCGGCCCAAAACGGCCTGAAGATGAGATGGAAGATGTACAAGTTATTTTTACTTGAGCCCTAAGCTCATTTTTAATATTTTGATCCTGGTTGAATAAAATTTTGGTAATCGTTCACAGGCCCTCCATCTGAACGCGCCCAACGGAAGTGCCCTTGGGGTGCGATCAGCCCGGCTCACATATTACTTATATGGTGAGCCGAACTGCCAGCGCCCATATGGAGGGCCTGTGAACGATTACATTCTTAAGGAGTATGCAAAATATGGAGCCCTCTGAACGGTTACGATTTTTTTACCCCCTCTTAGGGTCTGGAAAGAAATAACTTGGGTAATTCCGATCCGAAATGTGTTGCAGATTTAGTCGGTTTGATATTCACGAAACCGCAAGCGTAGCAGGGCTACGGTGAGGATTTCGGGGATGTCAAACCGGCTAAAGGTGTGATACAGTTCGGAAACGGAAAATCCAAGTTATTTCTTTCCAGACCCTTATCCCTTGATCACCGCCAGGGGATGCAGTTCCACCACAACCTCTACGAGGTCCAGTTGATTGTCGATGACTTCACCAATGTCCTTGTAGGCCCCGGCGGCCTCATCCAGATCCCGTTGACTGCGGATGGCATGAATGATGCCCTTGTCATTCAGCCGTTTCTGCTCCTTGGCCAGATCAAGCCGGCGCTGGGCCATTTTACGCCCCATCCGGCGGCCGGCGCCGTGGGAGCAGGACTCAAAACTCTCACTGTTACCCAGCCCCCTGACAATATAACTCGGGGTCCCCTGGGACCCGGGGATGATGCCTATCTCGCCTTCCCGGGCACTGGTCGCCCCTTTGCGGTGCACTATCGCATCCTTGCCGAAATGTTTTTCCATAGCGGCATAATTATGGGCAATGTTGATAAGGGGATCAAATGATATCGGCCCGGCAACCAACAACATGGCATCCTTTATCCGTTCCATCATCAGCTTGCGGTTGGCCAGGGCAAAATCGACACAATATTGCATCTCCTCCAGATAGCTGCGGCCGGCCTCGTTGTCCAGGGGCAGAAAGGCAAGTTGCCACTTCTTCGGTATACTTGAGCCCCAGCGACTGTTAAGGTCAATGGCCAGGCGGTTGTAATAATTGGCCACCTTGAAGCCGATATTGCGGCTTCCGGAGTGGATCATGAGCCAGATATAACCGTCATTGCCCTTCTGGATCTCAATAAAATGGTTGCCGCCCCCCAGGGTTCCAAGCTGGGTCAGGGCGCTGTTATACTGGCTGGAAACAATGGGAAGTTCTCCGAGGGGAATGCCGCCGGTCTTCGGCATCAGGGACGAATCCTGTTTCCTTTTATGATGCTTGAACCCTAAAGGGACAGTACGACGAATCTCCCGCATGACCCCTTTGAGCTGTTCGGTGGAGATTCCGGTAAGGGAGGTCCGTACCGCGCACATGCCGCAGCCGATATCCACACCCACCGCGTTTGGGATAATCACATCCACTGTTGCCATAACCCCGCCGATAGGCATCCCGTAACCCAGGTGGGCGTCCGGCATAACCGCCACATGCTGATGCACAAAGGGCAGATTGGCCAGGTTCCTGGCCTGCTCCATGGTTCCCGGCTCGATATCATCAAGCCAGAGCTTGATCGGGGTCTTTTCTGTAGTGATAATTTGTCGCATGGTATTACCTTTTGCCGGTTGTAGATTGCAGGCTGCGGGTTGCAGGTTTTCGGTGAACCCTGAACCTCTGAATCCGTGAACGGTTATTATACTCTTTAGTGCCTTAGTGGTAATTTTCTTGTTTTTTGTGGCAGAAAAACTCTGAAGTTATATGTGACGCCCGCGGTGCCACATGTTTTAAGGCACTTATACCCCTCAGTGGGGTACTGAAAATAGTCCAGGACCTTTGAAAAATTCCAGTTTGTCTGGGTTAGAATTAATGAGGCTTATCGACGAAGAATTTCTCAGGCATCCTTTTTATGGGAGTCGAAAGCTGAGGGACTATTTGAACCGCCGGGGTTTTCCTGTAAACCGCAAACGTGTTCAACGACTGATGCGTTTAATGGGAATTGAATCAGTGGCCCCCAAACCGAATACAAGCAGGCCACGCAGAGAACATAAGGTGTATCCATATCTCCTGAGGAAATTGTCGATTACAGAGCCTGATCAGGTCTGGTGTTCCGATATTACCTATATCCGGCCGGCACATGGATT
>JAYEJK010000355.1:0-2243 GCA_034660535.1 Thermodesulfobacteriota bacterium
AATTGCTGGAGCATAAACTGTCCAGCGCTCAAGATGTTACAATTGAAAGTCTTAAAAACAGATCTTTTTGGGAACACTTGCGAAATAATTTTTTTCGGCTTTTTTCACCGTATCTTTAATATCTAACCCAGATAAACTGGAATTTTTAAAGGTCCTGGATAAGTACCTTAACAGCTGCGTGTAACTATTTAAAAATATTTCACCTTTTTGATTTCCTGCCAGAAAAAACAAGAAAATTACCACTAAGGTACTAACTATTATCAACATTTGTTTCTTTATCTTTTCCATTCACCATTCGATGTTGGACGTTCGATGTTCGACGTTCACTGTTCAAGGTTGGGGAAAAAGGGATGGCCGGCATAAAACTAAGGGTTCTAACCTATAATATTCATCGGGCTATTGGTGTTGATCGGCGTTTCAAGCCCGAACGTATTGCCGAAATACTGGCTCATCATGACGCAGATATTGTTCTTTTGCAGGAGGTTGATGTTGGTGTGCCCCGGTCCGGGAAACTGAATCTTGCCAAAGAAATGGCCGGCCGACTAGGGTATCCGTATTATGCTGTAGGGCTTAATGTTCGGTTGCGTGTGGGTATGTATGGTAATGCCACCCTCAGTCGTTATCCCATAGTCCGGGAACGAAATATCGATTTGACTATAGGTCGCCGGAAGGCGCGGGGATGCCTTTATACCGCTTTAAAGCTTTCCGGGGAGAACGGGCAAAAGGTAGAATTGGCAGTATTTAACCTGCATCTGGGGTTGTCCTTTAAAGAAAGGCCCCAACAACTTGGACGCCTGGTTCACTCAGATGAGTTCATCAGACTTACTTCTAAATCACCCTGCCTGGTAGCCGGTGATTTTAATGATTGGTGGACACGAATAGCTCCCATTTTTACTGAAATTCTCGATTTTGATTGTGCCAGCAATCGAAGCTGGGGCTATCAGAACGCCTTTTCGACCTTTCCCTCCTTTTCACCTGCAAGCGGCCTTGATAAAATATTCTGCCGGGGCGATATCAGTATTTTGCACAGCCGCCGTTGTCGTCTACGGACTTCCAGGATTGCAAGCGATCATATTCCTGTTGTGGCCGACTTAAAAATATGAAGAGTAAAAGCCTTGCAAGGAGTTTGCGATCCGGCAGGCTTTTACTATCCTGTGATAGGTTACATCTCATCTAATTCCCACAAAGGAGACGAAATTGAACCACTGGAAAAAGGGTTGGGCGCTATTAAAGCCCGCCGTTTTCATGAGGGCCAGGTTTTCCTCTGCGGTAAGAGGGATCAATACGTTTTCCAGGGCCTCTCGCTTGTTTGAGATTTCGATCTCGGAATAACCCATGGATCGTTTAAAATCATGGTAAAATTCGACAAATCCGCTGTTGAGCGCAGGATCGGACAGAATGACTTTCTCGCTCATCACAAGAACGCCGCCCGGCCTTAAGAAACCATATATCTTTGTCAAGAAATTTTCTCGGATTTCCGGGCTGACAAACTGCATGGTGTAGTTAAGGATTATTGCTCCGCCCTGATGCAGGTCCAGGTCTGTGATGTCTTTTTTCTTAAATTTCAGCCTCTCCTTTTTTGAATATATCTCAGCCTTGAGCGTTGCCTTTTCAACCATGGCCGCCGAGTTGTCAAACCCCGTGAATTTGAGTTTGAGATGCTCCAGCCGCCTGGCCAGTTCAATCAAGGTTGTTCCCGTGGAGCTGCCTAGATCATAAACCCTGTCACCGGGTATCAAAAATTTTTCCAGTATCCGGGCGGTCATCTCAATGACCTGGGAGTAGCAGGGGACAGAGCGCTTCAGCATGTCGTCAAAGACCTCTGCAACCCTCCGGTTGAACTGAAAATCCCCGTTCCACTCCCGGCCCCGGAAGATGTCATCCTTCTGAAAAACCGGCGGACCTTTATTCTCTTTCATGGTTTCCGAAATATATATTCAGCATTCCCAAAATTTTCATTTAATGTCGGGCATAAGCGTCCATTTAATCACCCAGTTTTCTTATATAGTGGACCCCGAAAATGAGACAGTGTGTTAAGGTGTGTTTCCAAGAAAAAATGGATAATATCTTCATAGAACGTTTATGGCGATCAGTGAAGTACGAAAAGATATTTCTCGAAGAGTTTGAAACAGTAACGGAATTGATTGCCGGGCTGAAAGAATATTTTGAGTTTTACAACTTTGAACGACCACATCAGTCGTTCTCGAGAAAGACACCTGCTGAGGTGTATTGGGGAAAGGCAG
>JAYEJK010000356.1:0-2235 GCA_034660535.1 Thermodesulfobacteriota bacterium
TGGCACCGCGATATCCCCGCAATTTTAGCGGAGAAAGGACATATCACCAGGGAAATGGAAGAAAAATGGATACGCATGATCGGCTTCAGAAACATCCTGGTTCACGACTATCTTGATATTGACCGGCACACTGTTTTTGATGTATTGCAAAACAATCTAAAAGACTTTGAAAAAATCAAAAGATCTTTTGCTGAATTTTTATAAGGGACCGCTCAATCAAAGTACAACCCTTGAAAAATAAATTGGTCTTTTTCACCTTTGCAGAAGCTGGTAATGGTAATTTGCTGTCATTATTCTTTATTATCAACTGGTTATGTGTAGTTCAATGACAAATGTATTATCATTCTAATGATCCAAGCTCAATGTTGCCAACATAGTCTTTCCGTTAAAACCCTTTTTCCCCATGAAAGAGAAGGATTTTGACAGAGAGAATATGTGAACAAAATTGTTAAAATGACTCAGCTCGTTCTACAAACATGAAAAAGACCCAAAAATATTTTCAATAATTCAACTGAGGCATAATTAATCCTACCACTATGTCTAATGTCTTGCGAGAATTGAGAAATGACTTGTTTGAATCCACCTGCTCAAATCATCCATATTGGGGGTGAAAAAACCGTAACCGGTTCCTGTCATCTGGTTAAGGCCCACGGCCTGAATATCATGGTGGACTGCGGCATTGCCCAGGGTTCCGAAACCGTAAAGGATATCCGGGAGTGGCCTGTGTCGCCTTCCGAACTGGACTACCTCTTTCTCACCCATGCCCACATAGACCATATCGGCCGGATTCCCCAACTTATTGAACACGGGTTCTCCGGAGAGATCCTCTGCACCCATCCCACCAAGGCCCTGCTTAGCCCAATGTTGCGGGACGCCATGGCGCTCTCCGGATCAGCCCCGGATAACAACAAAAAAATCTTGAAAATCATAGACGAGTTGTCCTGGGGATTTGAATACTGCAGAGATTTCAAGTTAAAAAAAGGGATTGGGTTCAGGTTCGGACGGAGCGGCCATATCCTGGGTTCCTGCTTTATCCGATTTGAAATCCCACACAACAAACCCGGAACCGCGACCAATCCTTTTTCAATCATATTCTCCGGTGATCTCGGCAAAAGGGACACGCCTATCCTGCCTGACCCGGATCCACCCCCTGCATGTGACCTCCTTATCCTGGAATCAACCTATGGAGACCGTCTGCACGAGGATAGAAGTGATCGGATCGGCCGACTCGGCCGCATCCTTGAAAAGGCCCTGGCAGACCACGGCAAGGTATACATTCCAGCCTTTGCGCTTGGAAGGACCCAGGAACTACTCTTTGAGCTGGACCGAATCTTTTCCCGGAATAACCGGCATAACCAAAAGCGGTCAGTCCCCGTGTTTGTCGATTCGCCTCTCGGGCTTGAGATCACAAGGATCTATTCCACCCTTTCAGAGTTCTGGGATGATGAGTCAAACAGACTCCTTAGCAAAAACGACCATCCGTTTGATTTTGCGGGCCTCTATTCAGTAGACCGGGCAAAAGACCACCACAGACTTTGTGGCATCCCAGGGCCGGCCATCATTATTGCAGGAAGCGGCATGTGCACGGGCGGCAGGATTATCGAGCACCTCAGGCAAGGACTGGGGGATTCGCGGAATGACATCTTTTTTGTCGGCTATCAGGCAAAAGGCACGCCTGGGAGGGATATCATCAGGTACGCGGACCGTGCCAACGGATATGTAATACTGAAAGGCGCCATCACGCCCATAAAGGCGAAAATCCACACCCTTACCGGATACTCGGCCCACGCCGACCAAAAAGGTCTGATCAACTGGGTAAAATCCATGCCTCAAAAACCCGGCCGCATCAAACTCGTACACGGCGAATCAAAACCCCGCAAAACCCTTGCCGCCGAACTGACCCGAATGGGCTATTCAGTTGATGTTTGATTGAGAAAAATCGGTAGTTAGGGTCTGGAAAAAAATGTGACATTTCTGGATGGACACTAACTACATAACTCTGCGTATGTTTGACATGTATCAGCCAAAATGCTACATTCCAGACTGACTGCATATAGCTAGTCACGAAATCACGGCAACCACACATGATTTATAATTTCGAGTGGAATCCATACAAAGCCGGATCAAATATTTAACGTAAATATTCGGGTACGTATGGAAAACTTTAAAAAACCAAGGAATGTAAATGTTTGGCAGTGCTTCATATGCACGCGATCAGGCTGGAGAACTATAGTT
>JAYEJK010000357.1:0-9227 GCA_034660535.1 Thermodesulfobacteriota bacterium
CCAGTGTGGTTCCTTCCGGAAGATCGATGACCATCTGAAATTCGTCCTTATTGTCAAACGGCAGGAGTTTCAGCGGCACTAATTTGAATAATGCCAGCCCTGCCGATAGTACGAGAAGAACAAGTATGACTGCAAGCAGTGCGTATCTTTTCAGTCTGGAAACCAAAAAAAGATCGATTGATTTACGATAGATGATCGTGATTGAAGATTCCTTTCTGCCGGAGGTTCCATCAGTCCCATTTTTCCCGGCCGGGCCGGCAGTGTTACGCAGAAGTAAATGGCTGAACCAGGGCACTATGGTGATGGCGCATAATGTTGAAAATATAACTGTCAGCGGAACACTGGTTGCCATTGGTTTCATGTAAGGCCCCATCATGCCGGTAATAAAAAAAAGCGGCGTAAAACAGATAATAATGGCAATAGTGGACATAATGACGGGAGGAAGCACTTCATGAACCGCGGCTAGAGTTGCCTGGAAAGGATTGTGTCGACCAAGAAAAATATGGCGCTGAATATTATCAACATTGGTAATCGGATCATCAACCACCAGACCGAGAGACAATATCAGGGCAAACAGCGTAACCCGGTTGATTGTGTAGCCGAACATATAATTGACAAACAGGGCAAGCGAGAAACTGATCGGAACAGCCAGGGCCACCACTAACGCTTCCCGCCAACCGAGTACCACGGCAAGTAGAATTACAACGCTGATTATGGCAAAAGCAAGGGAATAGAGTAAGCTGCTCACCTTTTGCTGAGCTGTTTTGCCATAGTTGCGGGTTATTTCAATATTCACATCATCCGGAATGATGGTCTCTTTAAGATCCGCCAGCTTGGCAAGAACATCATCCGCGACCCGCACTGCATTTGTCCCCTTTTTTTTGGCCAGGGCCAGGGTCACGGCCGGGCATGACGATTCAAACGTGTCGGTCCCGGATTTTTGACAATAATGGTCTGAGAATCTAATCTTTGTGTATGAGAGCGGTTCTTCCGGACCGTCAATGACCCCGGCCACATCACGCAGGTATACCGGTCGGCCGTCATTAACGCCGACTACCAGTGAGGCCACCTGTTCCGCGGATGTCAAAAACGAGTTGCTGGTAATAGTCAGTTGACGATTGAAGCGGGAGAAGCTGCCCGCAGTGACGGATTTGTCGGCCCCTGCCAATGTGCGCTCTATCTCCAGTATGGAGATATTATGGGCCGCCATCTGTTCCGGCTGTAATTCGACGCGGATTTCCCGCTTCCGGCCGCCGATTATCTCCGTGCGGGAGACATTTTTGACCTCTGCCAGCCGGGCCAGGACCTCCTCTCCGATCCTGCGCAGTTCATGATCGTTATAACGTTTTGAATAAAGAGTAAGACCTACTATCGGTACATCATCGATTTCAACCGGCTTAATTACCCATCCTTTGACAATGGCCGGGACCCGGTCAATGTTTATATTTATCTTATTGCAGAGTTTTACCAGCGATTTTTCCCTGTCCTCACCCACAAAAAACCGCACTGTCACAATAGCGTTATCCTGATTTGACATGGAATAGACATATTCAACCCCGTCAATCTGCCAGAGGAGCCGTTCAAGCGGGGTTGCCGCCAACTTCTCCACCTCGGCCGGAGTTGCGCCCGGCGCATTGACAAAAATGTCTGCCAGCGGCACGATGATCTGCGGTTCTTCCTCGCGGGGGGTAACAAGAATGGCTGCAACGCCGAGACAAAGGGAAAGAATAATAAAAATCATAGAAAGGTGGGAAGAAAGGAACTGCTTGACAATGTTTACAATAATCCCACTGGGAACGGAACCATTGTTTGTCATTTTTTTGCCCCCGCCCGGCCGTAAGAAATCGCTATTGTTTCTCCTCCGGATAACCCTGAAAGCACTTCAATCCGGTTATCGAATAACCTGCCTGTCTTGATATACTGTAAACGCCAGCCTGCATCCGTCTTGACATAAAGCATTTCAAGCTGACCTACCCGACGGACGGCCGCACTGGGTATCAGAACAGCCCGGCGCTGCTTGACCGGAATCAGCAATTTGCCGAACATACCGGGGAAAAGACCATCAATTCCAGGCAGTAACGCCTTGACGAGAAAGGTGCGGGTCTGTGGATCCGCATAGGGAATTATTTCCTCGACATCAGCGGTCACAGTGGTCGCAAGAGTATCTATGGTTACACTGATTGTATCGCCGGATTTCACTTTATTGATCAATCCTTCCCTGACAAAGGCTTCCAGACGCAACTGATCACTGGTTTTCAAGACCAGAAGCGTTTGACCCGGCAAGGCCATATCACCGGGTTCGACCATTCTTTTCAGAACTTCCGCCCCTGCCGGCGCCTTTATTTCGGTGTAACCCAAGGCAATTTCCGCCTCGTTGACAACTTCTCGCGCGCCATGAATACCGGCTGTGGCTGCGGAGAGGGCCTCTTTTGCCCTTCCGGTTTCAGCCTTTGCCTGCAGAAATGCCGCTTCCGCTTTTTCAAGATCTACCTTAGTGGCTGCCTGTGAACCGAAATATTTGCGTGTACGATTATAGGTTGATTCAATCCGGCTAAAAGCAGCCTGAGCCGCAATCACCGCCTGCCCGGCCTGTTTTTCAGTAGCGACTGCCGCCTTTCGGGCCTGCCGGGCCTGGTCAAGCCTGGAAAGAAACTGTCTGTTGTCCAAAGCTATTAACAACTGTCCTTTTTTTACTCCGTTGCCGGGCCTCACCTTTACATCTACAACCTGGGCCGTAATCCGGGCCTGGATCTTTATTTCGCTCTGCGGCCTGACCGTGCCTACGGCTTCATACCAATCCGTCACCATATCAACAACGGCTTTGCCGGTATGGGCAGGCGAAAAATTCTCTATACCCGTTTTTATGGTCATGCCTGGATCAATTTTGTCTTTGGGCCTGAAAATCAAAAAAAGAGCCAGCCCCAGACATACCAGAACAGATACTGAAATAAATATTTTTTTCATGTTCACTTGTTTCCGGTTTGCGTGAAGTAAATCTACAATTGCAGCATGGAATTTTTCTTTGCCGCTGATGCTGAAAATCCGGAAAAGAGTTCCCAGTTCAACATCAGTCTTTGTCTTTTGCAACAAAAGTCGGGTTAATGAGAGGCAAGGGCTTCCCTGGCCAGGTCGCTCACACGTTGTACAACCAGCTTGCTGTTCAAATATATCTCGATTTCGGAATCATCACTCAAAAGGGATTCAATCTGCGTTCGATGCGGCTCGGCCCCGAACAATCCAATGGCCCGCACAGCAAGAGCCCGGACCGTTGCGTCTTTTGATTCAAGGTAGGGCGGTAGGTAACGGCAAACATTTTCTGATGGCAGGAGATGCGGCCGGCTTTCGGCCGGCATTACTACACCTTCCAGACCTTGCCTGCCAGCTCAGGCCCTGGTTTCAGCGTCGGCTTGCCGGGTGTCCAACCCGACGGTGTAGCCTCTGTATCCTTGTAAATATTCGGCAGCACTCCATCTGCACACGATCAGGCTGGTTCACATAGCCAACTATAGTTCTCCAGCCTGATCGCGTGCATATGAAGCACTGCCAAACATTTACATTCCTTGGTTTTTTAAAGTTTTCCATACGTACCCGAATATTTACGTATCCTTGCCCTTTTTCCGTGTTTTTCCGTGGGCCTATTTTTTTTTAAATGCTTTTCAAAACCCACTATAATATAAATCAGGGTGCTGCTACCGATTACCATGGCCCACTCGGAAATACCCATGGGACGGCTTTCAAAAATCCTGTTGAATAACGGCGTGTATGTATAGACCAACTGAAGCAAGGTCATCATAGCCACGCCCGCGATCAGCCACTTGTTGGAAAAGACGCCGAGGCGCCACATCGATTTGGTGATGGAGCGGCAATTGAACAGGTAAAACATTTCTCCAAAAACAAATACATTTACGGCCAGTGTCCTTGCCAGCTCTACATCTCCGCTTCTTAACAAAAGCTCGACGTTAAAAATCCCGAACGCGACTATAAGCATCAGAAAACTGACCAAAATTATTCTGAATATAAGGGTGGGGGTCAATATAGGCTCTTTTGTATCTCTCG
Organism: Thermodesulfobacteriota bacterium; assembly: GCA_034660535.1. Lineage (GTDB taxonomy): Bacteria > Desulfobacterota > Desulfobulbia > Desulfobulbales > DAOVYS01 > DAOVYS01. The sequence goes on from JAYEJK010000357.1 coordinate 4,057, forward strand.
GCGTCCGCTTCATTATTCCCGGCTCCTTGGGCTCTACCGCAAGCGTCAGCCCTAAAAGCAGGGCCGTAGTCATGTTTATCCATAGGATCTGAAGCGGCATGATCGGGAGGGTGGTGCCGAGCAATATGGAAGCAAGGATGACCAGTCCCTCGCCTCCATTTGTTGGAAGGGTCCAGGTTATGAATTTTATGAGGTTGTCGAATATGCCTCTCCCTTCCTCTATTGCCTCCTTTATGGTTGCAAAATTATCATCGGTAAGGACCATGTCCGCCGCCTCTTTGGAGACTTCGGTCCCTGTAATACCCATTGCCACTCCGATATTCGCCTGCCTGAGTGCAGGGGCGTCGTTCACTCCATCTCCGGTCATTGCCACGATGTTGTCTTTTTTCTGCAATGCCTCAACAAGACGCAGCTTTTGTTCAGGAGAGACCCTGGCAAATACAGCGGTCCTTTCCGCCTGTTCTATCAATTTTTCGTCAGTTAGTCCGGCGATGTCCGAACCTGTAAGAACCTCCCTTGTATAATAAGAGCATGATTCTCCACAAAGACCCAACTGTTTGGCAATAGCTGCTGCCGTGCCTGCATGATCTCCGGTTATCATCTTTATCAGAATGCCTGCCTTGTGACTCGCTTCCACAGCCTCGATTGCCTCCTGCCTCGGAGGATCGATCATTCCCTGAAGTCCCAGAAATTCCAGACCCGCCATAAGACCCTCATGCTTGATGCCGGTTGTATCGGGAGGCACCTCCTTTCTTGAAAATGCAAGCACCCTTAAACCTTTTTCAGCCATATCTTCCACCCATTCATATATCAGATTACGATCGGCCGTATCAGGCTTTCCCTCTTGATTGTAAACAAGGCTGCATTCAACACAGAGGCTCTCTATTGAACCTTTTACATATACCACCTTTGGTTTTCCTTCACCCTGGTCGTGAAGAGTCGCCATATACTGATGAATCGACTCAAAGGGGATTGAATCGACCCTCGGCATCCGGCTTTCAAGCTCCTTGATATCTATTCCCCCCTTTTTGGCGGAAACAATCATAGCGCCTTCAGTAGGATCTCCTTCTATCTTCCATCCCTCCTCTGTTTCCTTGAGCAGAGAGTCGTTGCACAAGGCCCCTGCCATTAAAAGCTCAGTAAGGGCGCTGTTTGCGGCTATATCGGGACTTCCATCCTCAGGCTTGATCTCTCCCTCGGGCATGTAACCGATCCCGGAAACCAGGTAGCTGAAACCTGCCGCATATATCTCCTTTACCGTCATCTGGTTCTGTGTGAGGGTTCCTGTCTTATCCGAGCATATAACGGTTGTACTTCCAAGGGTCTCAACAGCAGGCAACTTCCTGACAATGGCATTTTTTTTGGCCATCCGTGACACGCCTATGGCAAGCGTGATGGTGATCACGGCAGGCAACCCCTCAGGAATGGCGGCTACGGCAAGCGCAACCGCGCTGAGAAACATCTCAACCATGTCCTGCCCCCTTACAAAGCCTATAACAAAAGTAAAGGCAGCCATACCCAGGATAACGTAGAGCATGATTCTGCTGAAACTGTTGATTTTTTTTGTAAGAGGAGTTGCAAGGATTTCGGCAGATGATATGAGTTTGTTTATACGGCCGATTTCAGTCCTGTCGCCCGTGGCAATAACAATACCTCGAGCTGAACCATAGGTGACAAGAGTTGATGAATATCCCATATTCCTGCGATCGGCTATAACCGTTTCAGTATCCAGAACAAGGTCTTCTTTTTGAACCGGGACACTCTCACCTGTTAAGGCGCTTTCGTCCACCTGAAGCTCTCTGACTTTAAAAAGGCGAATATCGGCAGGCGCCTTATCACCTGACTGGAGAAAAACAATATCCCCGGGAACAAGATCTGAAGAGGGGACTTTGCTCTTTTCACCGCCCCTGAGTACTGTCGCTTCACTTGTCATAGCCTTTGCCAGGGCATCTATCGCCTTAAGCGCCTTTGCCTCCTGAATATAACCGATTATCGCGTTTACAAGCACTACGCCGAATATCACGGAGGAATCCAACCATTCATCCAGAAAAATGGTTACAACTGTGGCTGACAGGAGGATGTATACCAGGGGTTGGTTAAACTGGAGGAGAAAACGGATAACAGGACCTTGCCCTTTTTGGTGGGTCAAAGCGTTGTGCCCGAATGCAAGCCTTCGTTTTTCTACCGATTCATTTGCAAGACCATTTTCCAGATCGCCTTCAATGCTGCTGCAAACCTTATCTATATCCAGGCTGTGCCAATCTTCGTCAGGCAGGGTATCCATATTTCCACCTCTTGCTTTTTTTTGTAAAGGTACTTGCTTGTCTGCGTGGAACTATATAAAAAATATATCACCTTTATCGTTTAATATTTTATGTGCCGAATCTATTAAGGTAACATTATGATACGACATCATTTTCAATAAGTTACACGACACCCAATCCTCATTTTCAAACTTGACAATGCACTAGTGCCCTGTCCCCCAATTTTTTTCTTCCATAGCTAATCTCTCATTGTGTTGTAAATTTTAATTGTTGGTGGTTATTAGAGACTGTTTCAGTAAGCGACTAAGCGCGACCCAAAATGCCAGTTGGAAGGGGGGACGAACCATGTGTGCATGGGCCTACTGAAATAGGCTCTTAGTATGCTTACAACATTGGGAAGTTATACAATTAGACTATTATAAAATGTTTAGACGCTACCCCTTACAACCCGATTGACCTTTTGATATCAGCCTGGGCCTTTGCCCAGTCATAATAGGCGGTTGTCTCATTCAGTCCTGCTCGATTCCAGGCCAATTCGGCTTCCAGATAACGAGTGATCGTTGCCGAACCTCCGTCAAACTGCTGCCTGACAAGGTTGAAAGATTCAGCTGCCATGACTGAAGCGCTTTTAGCCGATTTCATTCTTAACTCTGATTCATCCCTCCGCAGATACGCTGTTTTGACATCAAGTTTTATCGCTTGAAGAATTTTCCGGTTTGCGTGAAGTAATTCTACAATTGCGGCATGGAATTTTTTCTTTGCCGCTGATGCTGAAAAGCCGGAAAAGAGTTCCCAGTTCAACATTACGGCAATGGTCCAGTTATTTCGGTCTTCATCGTATTTAAGGTCTGTATCATCAAAATAGTATCTGGCCCCGGCATCAAGAGTAGGCAGATAATCAGACCATGCCAGATCAAGGGCTATTCTGGCCTGAATCAGTTGGTTACGCAGTTTTGCCAATTCAGGTCTTTTTTCAATCGCCAGGCTGACGGCATCAGTATAATCAGGCGGGACTTCAGCAGGTCGGCATGGTTCCTGCTTTAAGTTGATTTCCATCAGGGGGTCGATCCCCAGAATGACGGCAAAAATTCCTTTTGTAACGGCAAGCTGATTTAGGCTCCGGACCAGTTCTTCTTCAGCCTGAGCAAACCTGACTTTTAGAGACAGAAAATCGGACTTTAATACACTGCCGCTTTCATATCGGATTCTCATAACTCGAAGCTGCTCTGAGACTGTGTCTACGGATTTTTCAGCAATAGTAATGTAATCTCTTGCAGCCATGATATCAAAGTATGATTTGATAACGGCAGCGGTAAGGTCATTTTCCACAACCTGCCGGTCTAACTGGCTGATTTCAAGGCCGATTCGGCTGATTTCCATGTTCAGTCGATCCCGGCCCCCGTTAAAAATATTTATGTCGGCGTTAATGCCGGTCTCATAATTATCAAAATTGCCGGGCCGGTTAAAATCAGTGCCCGGCTCTAGCCGCCTCTGGTCAATTGTCTTAAATAGCGCCGCAGAAGGCGCATTTCCCCTGGTATAACTGGTGTACATGCCCAGCCGCGGCCAAAAGGCGGCTTCGGCCTCAGCCACCATTGCCTCTGCCTTACGAATCCTGGCAACAGCTATATTGGTTTCCGGGTTATTTTCCAAAGCAATGGCTATTGCCTCGGTTAATGAAACAGGTTCGGCAAGTGAGCATGCCGGCGGATCATCCGGGGCTTCCTTGTCAAGATTACAAAGCTCACTCGCAAATTCAGTTCTAATACTCTCACAGGTGTGCTTTGGGGTGAATAGACATCCTGTGACTAATGTCGGGATAAGGCAAAATAAAAAAGCTATTCTCATTCCAACAACCTTCATCATAAAACATAGCGCCCTATGGGCAAAAACACAGAACAATTAATTTCTTCGTCATTCCGGCATGTAGTCAGCCGGAATGACGATGGTTCATGTAACCGTTCAGAGGTGCCCCATATTTTGCAGACTCCTTAAGAATGTAATCGTTCTCAGGCGCTCCATATGGGCGCTAGCAGTTCGGCTCACTATATAAGTAATATGTGAGCCGGGCTGATCGCACCCCAAGGGCACTTCCGTTGGGCGCGTTCAGATGGAGGGCCTGTGAACGATTACTGGTTCATCCTATGCGAATCAGCGGAACTTTGTTTTGCCGATACATGGAACCTATGCCATCGCCTACCAGTTTTCCGTAAGTAATTCAAAATGTGCCTGGTCATGATCACAGGCGGGACATTTTTGCGGGGCTTCAGTGCCCTCGTGGATATAACCGCAGTTGCGGCATTGCCACGAAACCTTGTTATCCCGCTTGAACACGCGGCCCGCTTCAATATTTTGTGCGAGCGCGTTGTACCTCTTTTCATGCTGTTTCTCAGCCTCGGCAATGGCTGAAAAGACATCCGCGAGGTTGTCAAACCCTTCGTCCATGGCGGTTTTTGCAAAACCGGGATACATGGAAGTGTGCTCATAGTTCTCTCCCGCAGCCGAAGCCTTTAAATTATCGAGAGTAGACCCTATTACACCTGCCGGAAAACCGGCTGTAATTTCAATTTCTCCGCCTTCCAGAAATTTAAACAACCGTTTGGCATGCTCTTTCTCCTGGTTTGCGGTTTCCTCGAAAATGGCTGCAATTTGCACATAGCCTTCCTTTTTCGCCTTTGAGGCAAAGTAAGTATAACGGTTTCTTGCCTGACTTTCCCCTGCAAAAGCTGTTAGAATATTTTTTTCAGTTTGGCTTCCTTTAAGTCCGCTCATTTATTCCCTCCTTAGGGCTCAAGTAAAAATAACTTGTACATCTTCCATCTCATCTTCAGGCCGTTTTGGGCCGATTGTGAGGTTACAAAATCCTCAAATCAGCGCTGCTGGTCCTGCGGTTTTGTAACCTCACAA
>JAYEJK010000358.1:0-9219 GCA_034660535.1 Thermodesulfobacteriota bacterium
TTGTGAGGTTACAAAATCCTCAAATTAGCGCTGCTAGTCCTGCGGTTTTGTAACCTCACAATCGGCCCAATCCGACCTAAATCTGAGCGCAATATTGTCCAACTTATTTTTACTTGAGCCCTTAATCGCGTGATAAGCTATGCAATTGGTATACAGGATGCAGAAATTATCCTCACCCAAGTCAAAAACATCGAAAAGCAACGCCAGCTACTGGAAGAACCGGATTTGATATCGCCGTTGGTGGCCAATGTTACCCAGCTATTACGAGAGGAATTGAATCGTCTGGATCAAGAATACCAATCCATTCATGACGAGGGAATGGCACGGCTGAAAGTTGACACCAATTGGCAACAGCTTGATCCGGAGCAACGCAACAGCCTACTTTCTGAACTAAGGGTCTGGAAAGAAATAACTTGGGTAATTCCGATCCGAAATGTGTTGCAGATTTAGTCGGTTTGATATTCACGAAACCGCAAGCGTAGCAGGGCTACGGTGAGGATTTCGGGGATGTCAAACCGGCTAAAGGTGTGATACAGTTCGGAAACGGAAAATCCAAGTTATTTCTTTCCAGACCCTAAAGCTAACTCTGGCGGATGCTCTTAATATCAACGTGGCAGCACCGAAGAAATTGTCGTCACGCTTGAGCAAATCACGCTGTCGGCGTTTACCGATCGTGTGGCGGCCATGCCGTCACGATTCGATGCAGTCTTGGTTGGCGCTGCGGAGCTGATGGAACCGGAAGCTCAATTTGTGAAGCTGCCGAGCCGGACCATTAAGACGAAACAGGATATCGATGCCTGGCTCAATGATGCAAAAAATAAAATTCAAAAAGCCCTTAAAAACGGGCCGGTCATCATCCATTAAGGAGTCGAGTGAATGCAGCCTCTTGAAAAATCGCTTCGTAACAAGCTGGAAAAAACGATCAAAGATGCACGCGATATTGCTGAAGACGCTGTTCGGGCAGCGCTTGAGCAATTGGGCGTGGGAGAATCTACCGCTTATCCGCATCTCACGGAAACCGATCGCGTTCTACGCCGTAAGCTTAGAGCACATGGCCGACAGCTTGGAAATGGACGCAATGCCAAAGGCAAGCAGGCCCTTGATAGGTTGATCGAAGAGGTCGCCTACGAACACTGGCACCGCATGTTGTTTGCCCGATTTTTAGCAGAAAACGACCTACTCATGTACCCAGACACTGACGATCCTGTGGCGGTAGCTCTTGAGGAATGTGAGGATTTAGCCGCCGATGAAGGAGCAGCCAACGGGTGGGAACTAGCCTCCCATTATGCGGCCCGCATGTTGCCGCAGATTTTCCGGCCGGATTCACCCGTTTTCCAGCTTGTTTTGCCTCCGGAGCATCAACAGAAACTTGAAGGCCTTGTGACCGAACTACCGCAACAGGTTTTTACCGCCTCTGACTCACTCGGGTGGGTGTACCAGTTCTGGCAAACCAAGAAAAAAGATGAGGTCAACGCTTCCGAGGTGAAAATCGGTGCTCGGGAGCTGCCCGCAGTAACCCAGCTTTTTACTGAACCTTACATGGTCAGCTTCCTACTCGACAACTCCCTTGGGGCCTGGTTTGCAGCCCGGCGTTTAAAGGTGGCTGACTTTGAAAACGCGAACACAGAAGATGAACTCCGGTCCAAAGTGGCCATCCCTGGAGTGACACTGGAGTATCTGCGTTTTGTTAAACAGGAAGACGGCACCTGGAAACCTGCTGCAGACTCATTCGAAGGCTGGCCGAATAACCTGGCCGAGTTCAAAATGCTTGACCCTTGCTGCGGTTCGGGGCACTTTCTGGTCTCCGCCTTTTTGATGATTGTTCCCATGCGCATCGAATTGGAGGGGTTGTCGATTCAAGAGGCGGTGAATATGGTGCTTCGCGACAACCTGTATGGATTGGAGATTGATCGACGTTGTACCGAGATCGCTGCCTTCAATCTCGCACTGGCGTCCTGGCGGCTTGCGGGCTATCGCCCACTGCCAACACCCCAAATCGCCTGTACCGGTCTGGCCATCGGCGGAACTCGTGAACAATGGATGGACATCCTTAAGGGCCAGGGGCTAAACAGAAATCTACGGTTCTTTTTCGGGCAACTTTACGATCTTTTCAGCAAAGCACCCACTTTGGGCAGCCTGATCAACCCCCATCGTTTTTTAGGCAGCGGCCTGTTGGATGAAAAGGGCATGGCGGATTTGCATACTGTCCTTGCAACCGTATTGGTCGAGGAATCAAAATCGATAGCGGAACGATACGAAATGGGGATCACCGCACAAGGTGTGGCCAAGGCGGCTGAATTGCTGGCCGGTCGTTACACACTGATTGCGACAAGTGTTCCATACCTTGGGCGCGGCAAGCAGGACGAGATGCTCAAGGAACACCTTGAAACCTATTACCCTCTTGGCAAGTCGGATCTTGCGACCGCTTGTGTTCTGAGATGTTTGGAGTTCTGTGCAAAGGGCGGCACAAATGCCCTTGTCACACCGCAAAATTGGCTATTTTTGACCTCTTATACAAAAATACGCCAAATGTTACTTGAGAACCGATCATGGAATTTAGTAGCCAGGTTAGGGCCCGGGGCATTTGAAACCATTTCTGGGCATGTGGTAAATGTTGCCCTGTTGATAATGTCGGCAACTATTCTGAGAAAAAATCATTTGATGACCGGTATTGATTTATCAGGGGCCAAAAAGCCTGATGAAAAAGCTGCAATGTTACAGGGAAAGACCCAAGTTGAGGTTGTGACCATTCCGCAAGATGCACAACTGAAGAATCCAGATACGCGGGTAACCTTTGATATGCGTTATTCAGACCTCCCACAAATGAACAGGTTTGTCGAATGTTATCAAGGAGTTCGAACCGGTGATCGAGAACGGTTTGTCTTTTTATTCTGGGAAATACTCGATTTCAAAAATATTTGGGAGCCATTTAGAGCGACTTCTCGTTCAGCAAATCCTACAGATGGTATTTCAGAGGCTATTAGATGGGAGAAGGGCCAGGGAGAGCTTGATGGGTATGCTCGGAAAACGCGGAAGAAGTTGCACGACATACATGAATCAGGTAACCGTGCTTGGGGAAAAAAAGGTGTTGCGATCAATCAAATGAGTAATCTGCAAGCCTCTCTCTATGGCGGAGAAAAGTTTGATGGGAATGTCAATGTTATTTTCACAACTGATGATTCACTTCTCTCTGCGCTGTGGGCGTTTTGTTCTTCACCCGATTATTCTATGGAGGTACGACGAATTGACCAGAAAATTGCAGTAACTAACGCGACTTTAGTTAAAGTTCCATTCGATCTTTCCCATTGGAAAAAAATTGCAGCTAAAAAATATTCCGCCGGCCTCCCCGAACTTGAAAGTGACGATCCCACCCAGTGGCACTTCCACGGCAGGCCTGAACCCTCCACAGCACCACCCCAGGTTGCGGTGGCACGTCTCCTCGGTTACCGGTGGCCTGCGGAATGGGATGAGAAGATGCGTCTCAGTCAGCGGGCGAAAAAATTAGTCACCCGCTGCGATAAACTCTCTACTTTCGTTGACAAGGACGGAATAGTCTGCATTCCACCAGTACGCGGGGAAGCCTCTGCTGCTGACCGGTTATTGAACCTGCTCGCCAAAGCTTATGGTGTAGACTGGAACGTAGATATCCTGAACGCATTGCTGAAAGACGTCGGCTTTGGGGGCAAAACATTGGAAACATGGTTACGTAACGGTTTTTTCACTCAACACTGCGCAATGTTTCGCCACCGTCCCTTCATTTGGCAGGTCTGGGACGGCCTAAACGACGGTTTTTCCGTCCTGGTGAACTACCACAAGTTTGACCGCAAGAACTTGGAAACACTGATATATACCTATCTTGGCGACTGGATCAGTCGGCAAAGGGATGACATTGAATCCGATGTGGACGGCGCAAAGGAACGCCTTGCCGCCGCTGAAATCTTGAAAAATCGCCTGGAGCTGATCCTTCACGGTGAAACGCCATATGACATCTTTGTGCGCTGGAAGCCTATCGAGCAACAACCTGTCGGCTGGGAACCCGACCTAAACGATGGCGTCCGCGTTAATATTCGTCCTTTCATGAATGTCCCCGACGTAAAGACTAAAGGTGCGGGAGTTCTGAGAGTGAAGCCCAAGATTAAATGGGGTAAAGATCGGGGCAAAGAACCCAAGCGTCCCATCACCTCATATCCATGGTTTTGGGGCTGGGACGGCACGGTGAATTTTGCGGGCGGACCAAAGTTTACCGGCGAGCGTTTCAATGACTGCCGCTACACACTGGATTTCAAGCGCCTGGCACGCCAAAGGGCCTGTGAGTAAAAAGGAGTAACCTGATGAGCATCAATGTCGGCATTATCGATCAACGTGTACGAAAGCTGGCTGAGGACCTCGATACCGAATTCGAGGAAAGATTGAACATCAAAAACGATGAGAACAAAAAACGCTCGACGGCTTTTGTGTTTCTTTCAGTTAAGACCGTATTAGACCTTCCAGACGAGGAATCCCTGGATTGCCTCACCGAGGGAGGAAATGACTTTGGGATCGATGCGCTCCATGTCGGCGATGTCGAGGACGGCGAATTTGTGGTGACATTGTTCCAGGGGAAATACAAGCAGAAACTGAAAGGTGATGCGAACTTCCCGCAGACCGGTGTGGAGAAAGTCATCCAGGCTATAAAGTACCTGTTTGATCCGGATTCCGTTTTCACAACAAACCCTCAACCCACTAGACGCATAGAAGAAATTCGCTCACTGGTGCGAGATGGACACATACCCCTTGTTCGCGTCGTACTGTGTAACAATGGTCTGAAATGGGCCGATACAGCGCAACAACTCATTGACGGCGCCGGACTTCTCGGTGACCAGGTCGGCTGGGAACATGTCAACCACAATGACCTTGTTCGCTTGATGCAGGCGGCAAAGCAAGTTGATGATACACTTCGGCTGGCCGGAAAAGCTATCATAGAGGATTTGGACTATTGCCGGGTTCTCATCGGCAAGATCCCTGTGGGGGAAATAGAGGTACTTTTCAACCGTCACGGTGACTTGCTTTTGGAGCGAAATGTCCGCCGATTTCTCGGTTTACAGGGCAACCGAGTGAATCAGGGGATCGATCACACACTCAGGACCGAAACGGAACGCGAAAATTTTTATTTTTACAATAATGGCATCACACTACTCTGCCGAAAATTTACCTACAATGCGCTTCAGGGTAAAAACTACCAAGTGCGTACGGAAGGGCTTCAGATTATCAATGGTGGACAAACCTGCAAGACGATCCAGACGACGCTGGCCGCACTTGCCGGCGCTGATGCGAACATGGAAAAAGCCTTTGTGCTCGTTCGCCTTTACCAACTGCCAAGTGACTCGGCGGACCTTGTCCGCAGCATCACCTATGCAACCAATAGCCAGAACCCGGTTGACCTCCGAGATCTGCGGTCCAACGACCCAAGGCAGAAAAGCTTGGAGACGGCCATCGGTGACCTCGGCTTTATTTATCACCGGCACCGTAGCGAAGCCTCACTGAAATCCGTCGATGTCAGTAGCGCAACTGCTGCGGTTGCGGTGTTGTCCGTGTGGAGAGAACGTCCGCATCAGGCAAAATTTTATGGCCGTGAGCATTTTGGTAAGCTCTACGATATCATCTTCAAAGACGATCTCAATGCGGCGCAGGTGATTATCGCCACACTACTGTTCCGTTTTACTGAGAACAGGCGGCGCCGTCCCCCCGAAGGAGCGCCGGATTTTGTAGCCTACGCTTCATGCTTTCTGGCAATGCTGATGGGATGTTTTCTACTTGAAGACCTTGGTATCACCATTTCCCAACTCGACCATCTCAAGTTCGACGAGGCCAAAATGGCATTTGACCGGAATGATGAGGCTTATTATAAACGGTCGGTCGAAAAAATTGGGGATGCAGTCAATCGGTTGTACGGCAGCCGAGAGGTGTCCTTGCAGCGATTGGCGGCAACCTTTAGACGAGGCGATCTCTTGGAAGAACTGGCACGAGGAGACCAGACAGATGACTGATGTCCTGAGGCATCTGGTAAAAGCCATCCGTTTCGCGGCCGTGTATAACCCGGACGTGCAGGTGGCCCCGGCATGCATTCTCTGGCCTGACCGGGACCATCAATGGGAAGCCATTATCCCTCGGATGCAAATTGAGTTGCCGGAATTGTTTGTGCTTGGCGACTATGATATTGAAAACCGAACCGGCCCTGCTATTTGGCTGCGATGTGTTTTAGCGGGAAAAATTTCCATTGAGAATGACACTTTGATGGGAAATAAAGTGAAGGAAAAGCAGGCTCGCTATCGTATAGCCGAAAATATTCCCATTTTCTATCTTCCCGGGTTCAGCCGCCAGGACCTTAGGGCTGTTGAAATCTGCCCGGATCAGCTCAAGCCGTTGGCAGAACTGCAATACCGGGGCGTGATCTGGTCTCAAATCAACGCCAAAGATTGGACCATACTGTCCTTTCTGAAATCCGACCAGGGCGGATTGGGCTTTGATGTCGCCCAGGACAACAACGCAAAGAATGCCATGCAATTGGCGCTTTATCGCCTCTTGGATGAAGATGTCAGCCTTTTAAAAGGCAAACGTTTGGATAAGAACTATTTCAACACTTTGTTAACCGGAGGGGACCCGGTACGGGATCTTTTGCAATGGCTGGATCAGGGCGATGCTTTCCGAGCAGGGAGGGATGAAAATGAATGGGTCGCCTTTGTGGATGTCTGCAAATCGCAGATCGCATTTAGTCCACAAGATGACGGCCCCCTTTCCGGCGCTGAAAAGCTGGCAATTCATGAGGGGCCTTGGCAAACTATCTGGGAACGTTATTGTGAAGCCCCCAACCGCTACCCCAACATTCCCTCTCATATCCGCAAATGCGCCATGCCGCTGGAACTGTTTGCCGATGCGCAGACACACGGTGGGTGGCCACAATGGAACGAACGTCAGGAACAAGATCTTAGAAAAGCTCTATGCAGGTTGAGCAATGTGCCCGATCATGAGAGCCGAGAGCGAATCGCAGAACTCGACAAATTCCATCGTGAAAGACGAAAACTGGTGTGGGTTGAACTGGGTGAATCACCTCTGGCGCTGGCTTTACGGCACCTTGCGATTTTTTCTGAAATAACTGCAAACCCGCTGACGGCAGGTTCGGTCAAGGATTTGGCCACCGGCTATTCCAGCATGGGCTGGAAGGCGGATGCCGCGGTTTTGCAGGCACTTTCATTTGTGGAAAAGGAAGACGATTTTCTGGCCGTGACAACGGCGATCCGCTCCATATACATGCCGTGGGTTGAAGATTCAGCACGCTATCTGCAAAAGGAAGTCGATCAATCGGGATACCCAGGCGTACCAGTATCAAGTCTGAAAGCAAAATCCATTGCCGATGGCGAATGCATCTTGTTTGTAGACGGCTTGCGGTATGATCTGGCTCAGCAAGTATCCGAAATTCTGACTAAGCGAGGTTATAAGGTTGTTGTAAAAGCCTCCTGGTCTGCCTTGCCCAGTGTGACAGCCACCGGGAAACCGGCTGTTTCACCGGTTAGGGAATTCATTGAGGGGGGAGAGGCAAATTCAGATTTTGAGCCCTTGGTGAAGGAAACCGGCCAGTCACTCAAAGGTGGGTATCATCTTAAAAAGCTGCTAAATGCGAATGGCTGGATCGTATTGAAAAAGTCGGAGTCTGGAGATGGAAACGCGCACGCATGGTGCGAATTCGGAAACATCGACCACGAGGGACATGAGCGAGGCTGGAAACTTTCCAGGTTCATCCCTGGATTGTTGTTTGAAATTACCGACCGTGTCGGGCAACTATTGGCGGCTGGATGGAAAACGGTTCGGATCGTAACAGATCATGGCTGGTTGTTGCTTCCGGGCGGACTTCCGAAAATAGATCTGCCTGCCGCCCTGGTTGAAAACAAATGGGGGCGATGTGCCGTTATCAAGCCTGGAGCAGTTACCGAGGAACGTTTATTCCCCTGGTACTGGAATCCAAACCAGAACATCGTGCTGGCCAACGGAATCAGTTGTTTCAAGGCGGGCGAGGAATACGCCCATGGGGGATTAAGCCTCCAGGAGTGCCTGACGCCGGAGCTAATGGTGTCATCCGGGGCGCCGACCAAGCAAGCAACCTCGGCGGAAATCACCGATGTTGTCTGGAAGGGGCTACGATGCAAAATCGCCGTGGATGGGGATTTTGCCGCTCTATCCGTTGATATCCGGATAAAGGCCGGCAATTCGGATGATAGCGTGATTATGAATGTCAAACCCATAAACGAAAACGGAATGGGATCGGTTGTAGTTGAAAATGAAGAATTTGAAGGCAGCGAAGCCTCGATTGTTCTCCTTGATAAGGACGGGAGGCTGATCGCTCAGGAAAAAACGATTATCGGCGGAGGTACAGATTAATGGAAATGGACCATCTGGACAAACTGGCCGCCTCGACACTTGACGGGTATTTAGTTCGTAAAGATCTTGTCCGTACATTTGCCAGGCAGTTTCCGGTACCAACATATGTGGTGGAATTTTTACTTGGCCGTTACTGTGCCGGTACCGACCAAGAGGAGATCAAAGAAGGCCTTGAAATTGTAGAACGACAGTTAAAGTCGCGTACGGTCAGGGCCGGCGAAGAAGAGCTTTTTAAAGCTCGATCCAGGGAAAAGGGCAATATAAAAATTATTGATCTGATCAGCGCAAGACTGGACGCAAAAACAGACTCTTATCTTGCGACGCTGCCGAGTCTTAGGTTGAAGGATGTGCGAATCAGCGGAAAGCTTACCAATGAGCATGAGCGAATGTTGACAGGTGGATTCTATGCAGAAATAAATTTAAGCTATGATGCTGCAATCGCGCAGGAAAAGAACGGACGGCCGTTTGGTGTGGATAGCCTTAGAGAGATACAGTTATCTAAGCGTGATGTGCTGGATGATCTGGCTAAAGCCAGAAACCAGTTTTCGACCGAAGAATGGAAAATATTCCTTTTGCGAAGTATTGGTATAGAACCAAAAAATCTTGGCGAACGGTCAATTAATGCATTTTTTTTAAGAATGGTACCGTTTGTTGAACGTAATTACAACATGGTCGAGCTGGGGCCGCGTGGAACCGGGAAAAGCCATTTGTTTCAGCAGGTATCCCCCTATGCCCATTTGATTTCAGGTGGCAAGGCAACCGTGGCACAAATGTTCGTGCATATGGGAACCGGCCGGAAAGGACTGG
>JAYEJK010000359.1:0-2216 GCA_034660535.1 Thermodesulfobacteriota bacterium
TCATTGGGCAAAGGTGGGCACAGCCCACCCTACAAAAAATACATATTTCCACCATGTTATTCTTAGTTCTCTTGTAGGGTGGGCTATGCCCACCGTTATAATGGCCGAAGTTAAAACCAACCCCGCAGATTCCTCGTAACCGTTCAGAGGTGCCCCATATTTTGCAGACCCCTTAAGAATGTAATCGTTCTCAGGCGCTCCATATGGGCGCTGGCAGTTCGGCTCACCATATAAGTAATATGTGAGCCGGGCTGATCGCACCCCAAGGGCACTTCCGTTGGGCGCGTTCAGATGGAGGGCCTGTGAACGATTACAATGCATTTGATATAACGTCTGAACGGTTACGAAAAATTTACCATATTATCAAGAGCGTTATCCACAAAAAACGTTGTCAAAGATTCCAGACAACTCAGGTATCAGGTAAATGTTATGCTGACAGCTAAATCCTTTTACGATGTTTCCTCGTTTGCGCATGGAGATCTCTTTTCCGACGATGAGCAAGTATGGGTTCCCTTAAGGACCCTGAAGACATACATGGATTCCTGGTCATACTTGGAAATCAAAACCGACTTGATTAAATATGGGGAACCTTTGCCTGAGACAATTGTCTTTCTAAACGGCTCTTTTGAAAGGGGCGCGCGATTCAAGATTAAATTCGGTGATGCAACAAAGGGAAAGCTCAAAGTGTACGACAACGACCGATTACTGGAAAATGCAACAGTGGTTATGGCAGGGGCGGTTCTGGGCGGAAGCCGGATCAGCCTTGGCGCCGGGGTTCTGGTTGAATCAGGAGCATTTATTAAATCTCCGGCAATCATAGGAGACCGGACAGAAGTGCGTCAGGGCGCCTACTTGAGAGGTTACTGTCTGGCAGGCAAAAGATGTGTGCTGGGCCATGTTACGGAAATCAAGCATTCTATTCTCTTAGATGATGCCAAGGCCGGCCATTTCGCCTACCTGGGCGACAGTATCCTGGGAAATAACGTCAATCTCGGAGCAGGGACTAAGCTTGCAAATCTTCGTTTCATTCCCGGCAATGTTAAGGTTAAAACAGGGGAGGGAATAGTCGATACAGGACTCAGAAAACTCGGGGCGCTTCTCGGGGACTATGTGCAGACCGGATGCAATTCAGTAACCAGTCCCGGCGCTATGCTCGGCATGAGATCAATAGTAATGCCGAACATGACTGTTCCGGCCGGCTTTTATAAACAGGATTCTATTATCAGGTAAGCCTTTGGAATGATGAATAAGGAATGATGAATAAGGAATGGGGGTTAGCCGGTTACATTCCGTTTCCGGTTTGCTTTCATCATTCATACATAAAGGAGTGTTTTGTGATGATAAAAAAAATTATTGTTGCGGGTTTAATTGTTTTTTTCTGCCGCTTTCAGGTTGCTCAGGCAGGAGATGAAACCGGTGAAAATGTTTTGGCGCAAGTAGGAGACGAGCGACTGACCGCCCGGATATTCGAGTTCAAGATGAAAACCCTGCCCCCTGAGTTAAAATCCATGTTTCAAGGCAATCCTGAAAAAAAACAGGGGTTGATAGATCGCTGGGTGGAGATCACTCTGCTTGCAAAAGAGGCCGAAGCAACAGGCATTGCGGAACTTCCCGAGATAAAAAGCAAAATAAACGAATACAGAAAACAGGTACTGGCCAGGGAATTTATCACGAGGCGCCTCAAACAAACCACCTTGATCCCGGAAGAAGAACTTAAAAAATATTATGATTCCCACCCGGATGAATTCATGCGCAACGAACAGATCAGGGCCTCCCATATCATGATTGCTTTCCCGGCTGAACCTACTGCCGATGAAGAAAAACAGGCCCGAAAGACTATTTTCGAGATTCGAGAAAGGCTTCTTAAGGGTGAATCATTTGCAGACCAGGCAAAGACCTTTTCAGATGACCCCAATACCAGGAAAAATGGAGGTGACTTAGGTTTTTTCGAACAAGGGGCGATGCTCAAGGAATTTGAGGAAGCAGCCTTTAAAACGCGGCCTGACACTCTCAGTGAGCCTTTTCGCACCAGATTCGGCTGGCATATACTTAAGACGACAGCCAGGAAGGAACCGTCAATGAGGCAGTTTCAGGAGGTCAAAAGAGAACTTGAGGCCGAACTCGTGAAACAGAGGAACCGTGCGGTTTTGGATTCACTGATATCTGAACTCAGAGTCAAATACGATGTTACAAAGGAAACGGATTAGGGCCGACTA
>JAYEJK010000360.1:0-2209 GCA_034660535.1 Thermodesulfobacteriota bacterium
TAAAGATAGGCCAAAGCACCCCATAACATTCCAACCATGAATTTCACAACTGCATTTTCCATCAATCTCCTCATGCCCAAAGGGCTGTCTATTTTATCAGCCGCAAAGCTTCTCTAAATTCAGGAGTCCCGGCCTTTGTAAGCAATTCATACATAAGCATCTCGGTTGATGTTATTGTAATGCCGTTATGCCGCATTCTGTTTAAGGCAATCTTCCAATTATAACTAGAACGAGATGATATAGCATCACTTACAACATGAACTGTGTAGTCGGACATTGCATGCAAAGCTGTCTGCGCCACACAGATGTGCGCCTCAACACCGGTGATAATTATGGTGTTTCTATTAACTTGCCGTATATGTTCATTAAATTCCCCGGACCCGAAACAACTGAATGTTATCTTTGAAATCGGCTGGATGTCCGGTATTTCTTCTCGTATTTCCATTACGGTTTCCCCGAGCTTTTGCTGCTCAGTGAGGATAATGGGAAAGCCGAGGATTTTAGAAAATTTGATAAGCCTGACAATGTTTTTGATAACTTTGCCGGCTTTTTTAATAACAGGCGCTAATTTTTGCTGGACATCAATTATGACTAATACACAATTTTTTCCGCTTACCAATGGCGCATTAGCTTTGTGCATCATGACACTCCCGCTGTTTTAACAAGTTGCCTCAAGGTTTTTATGTCGTTTTTATCCAAGATATGAATAAAACGTTGAAAAAGCAATGCCGTGGACATGGCGTCGCCAAAGGCGGTATGCCGGTCCTGGGTAGTAAGGGTCTGGAAAGAAATAACTTGGATTTTCCGTTTCCGAACTGTATCACACCTTTAGCCGGTTTGACATCCCCGAAATCCTCACCGTAGCCCTGCTACGCTTGCGGTTTCGTGAATATCAAACCGACTAAATCTGCAACACATTTCGGATCGGAATTACCCAAGTTATTTCTTTCCAGACCCTAATGCCGAAGTGTGCGGCTACGGCGTCAAAACGTAAATCATGGTTGCTTTCAGGAACTACGAGTTCCACCTCCTCCATGCGCCGGATCCATGCGGCGATCAAGGCGGTGTCAATGACACGGTTCTGAATAGGAAATCCGAAACAACTCCGCATGGCATAATTTAAAAATTTCATATCAAAAGAAGCGTGATGTGCCATTATGACATCGCATCCGATATAGGCCAAAAACTTCAAAAGAATGTCCGAAATATGCGGCCGGGCATCTGCAATATCCGGAGTAATACCGTGGATGAAGATGGAAGAGGTCGAAATAGGGCCATTCGGATCGATTAATTCGTAAAAGGCATCCCCTGTATGAATCCTGCCTCCTGTTATCCTGACTGCTCCAAGGGAAAGAAGCCGGTCACCTTTTTCAAGGTGGAGACCGGTTGTCTCTGTATCAAAGATGACAAAGGGGGTATTCGAAATAAGGGCTCAAGTAAAAATAAGTTGGACAATATTGCGCTCAGATTTAGGTCGGATTGGGCCGATTGTGAGGTTACAAAACCGCAGGACTAGCAGCGCTAATTTGAGGATTTTGTAACCTCACAATCGGCCCAAAACGGCCTGAAGATGAGATGGAAGATGTACAAGTTATTTTTACTTGAGCCCTAAGTGTCTCGGGCTGATATGCCCCTTTGACCTCCAATTGTTTGCGGACGGCATCGGGAATGTCGTCCCTGCCCATGTGCCGGGCGTACACCTTTCGTAGATTGTTGGTCTTGAGCAAGCCTAACATAATTTTCGCTATATGCTTTCCGGGAAATGCGCTTTTAATTCGCCTTGCAGGTCTCTAATCACATGGAATGCCTCGATGAGGGATTTTCCCTGAAGTTTGGACAGGACTCTTGGGTTAATATAATCACTCGGTTCTATTTTTTTCTCTTTTTAGGTTGTAAAGAATACCGAGTCAATCACGACAGGCTTTTAGCCCGACTCGCTACTCGGGTGCATGATAAGAGGCTGCTGAAACTCATACGCAAATTCCTTAACGCCGGAGTGATGATCGGCGGACTGGTCGAATCGACCGAAGAAGGAACGCCGCAAGGAGGCCCGCTTTCACCTCTGCTCTCAAATATTGTGCTGGACGAGCTTGATAAGGAGCTTGAACGGCGTGGGTTGCGCTTCGCCCGTTACGCAGATGATTTCATCATCTTCATCCGCAGCAAACGGGCGGCCACACGAGTAATGGAAAGTGTATCCTGTTTCATC
>JAYEJK010000361.1:0-2196 GCA_034660535.1 Thermodesulfobacteriota bacterium
TTGTGAGGTTACAAAACCGCAGGACTAGCAGCGCTAATTTGAGGATTTTGTAACCTCACAATCGGCCCAAAACGGCCTGAAGATGAGATGGAAGATGTACAAGTTATTTTTACTTGAGCCCTAAGTTAGAAAAATATTCGACTCACCAGTTATATAAGAGGGCTTTGTAAGATGGCTTTGGGTCGATCTCTTAAATTCACGATAGTTCTTTATTGTATACTACTGGCGCCTCCGGTACCTCTGAACGGTTACGGTTGATTTGTGATTCTTGCTGAATGGAATATCCCTGAAGTCAGCGGGATTGAGCAGATTCCAGGCGATACCAAAAAGAAGAGCGCTGATTTCAGCTTCATATTTAGGGGGATGGACAAGACACGGAAACAATTTCTGGACAGGCTTAAGCAGTTTTTAAAAACCAAAGCCTGAGTGAAACCATTAAACCGCTGAAAGAAAAATCAGGTTGAAATCAACACTCCATTATTTAAAATGCACGAATTCAACTAGACACATCAAGTCAGAAAGTTGCGTTATTACATACGATGAACAGGATACGATACAGGAAAAAGGCGTCAGCATTGATATGGTCCCTTTGCCCTTTTTTTTTGTGAAAATTGCTGGCATGGAAGCTGATTGATGCGTTGCGTGGGCATGATTCAAATGACGCGGATATTAGATGAAAAACAGGCTGAGAGGTTGAGATGAAAATACAGGGAATTCTCAAACAACCTGAAAGCAAGACACTTGAATTTAAAAAAGAGATTCCAAAAAACAGACAGAATTTATTGAAAACAGTGGTTGCTTTTGCAAATGGCGCCGGAGGACATATTTATGTGGGTGTGAATGATGACCGCACTATAACAGGCATAAAGGAAGAGCCTTTTGGCCTGGAAGAAAAACTGGCGAGCATTATATATGATTCAATTTCACCCATTCCCAATGTTTTTTTCCAAACAGCCGCTTTCGAAGATAAGGTAATTTTTATCATCAGAATTTTGCCAGGGGCTAACAAGCCATATTATTTGAAAAAATTCGGGCCTGAAGGCGGCATTTTTTTAAGAATGGGTTCAACGAACAGGAAGGCGGATTCCCAGAGCGTGGCTGAGCTGAGGAGACAGGCTAGAAATATCAGCCTTGATCAGGAGATTGATCCATCCTTTGACTGTGATATTTTAGATGTGCATCTGCTTGAAAAGTTTATTGAATTACGTGGGTTAAAAACTAAACCAGGTCTTGACTATTTTGTAAAAATCAAGGCCGCGCAACGTTATGATCATACTTGTCATCCAACTATTGGCGGGCTGCTTTTGTTTTGTTCCACTCTGCCCGATGAATATTCTTACGCAAGATTCAGGGTCTCCCGCTTCAAGGCTGAAAACAGGGCTGATCTGATAAATTCAATTATTATTAATGATGGAATGCTGGCAATGCCGGAAAAAATCATGGATTTTGTTCGTCTTTACATGGAAAAGAAGATAGAAATATCTGCCTTGCGAAGAAAGGAGGACTATGATATCCCTCTGCCCGCTATTCGGGAGGGGATTTTAAATGCAATTTGCCATAGAGATTACTCCATTACAGGGGCTGATAATAAGCTGGACATTTTTTCGGACAGGATTGAAATTACCAGTCCCGGCACGCTTCCACCAGGGATAACTCTTCAGGATTTGGGGGAAGGGATATCCGAAGTCAGAAACAGGTTTATAGTAAAGATATTCCGTGAGGCAGGATATGTTGAGCAGTTAGGGACAGGCATAATGAGGATAAAGGAGGCATGCAGAATAAATGCCCTGCCTGAACCAAAATTCGAAGAAACCGGCAATTTTTTTAAAACTATTATCTTTAGAACCCGCTTGGCCATATCGTCTGAACTTGAAGATGTTTTTCAGCTAATCAAGCAGGGGATCTCTTTAGGAAGCAAGGAGATAGCAGCGAATTTGAATATCCATCAGAATACAGCCCTGAAAAGACTAAGACAGCTTGAAGAAAAAGGGTTGATTCACAAACAGGGAAGCGGTCCTCGTGTGAGATATTCTGTTTGATGTGGGATTGTGTGAGAATGTGAGATAGATGTGAGCAAATTTTCAAAGGCAGGAGTCTTCAGCGGGCTTAGGAACAGGTCGTAAAATAATTCAGCAGAAAAAGATAATAAAAGGACTGTCCCTGTGACTATTCGCTATTTTAAAAAAATCAGAAACA
>JAYEJK010000362.1:0-2189 GCA_034660535.1 Thermodesulfobacteriota bacterium
ATAACATTTTCCCTTCTAAAAAAACCTTATATCAATAAGTTAGAGAAGATTTTTTTAGAAGGGAAAATGTGACTTACGATACACTGGTAATTGTCGCCAAGGTACTTTCTAATTGTCACCTAACAAATTCGACAGCCTTACTCCCCATTATATCTAGCTCTACATAATGACGTTTATGGAGAGCTCTCCATAAACGTCATACCTTAGCAAGCGTAATGCTCGCAAATGGTGTCGATCTTCCGCTCATTTCTTCAACCCTCGGTCACATTACATCAGAAGCCACAAGTATATATCTGCATACCGATATTTCACAGTTGAGAGACTGTGTTCTCGATCCGGAGGAGGTGCTGTTTGATGAAGAAAAATGAAAAAACATTCACACACATTGTGAAAGACTATATCAATGAGAAGCGGGCAATCGGACACAGTTTTGAGAAAGCGGCTCAGACCCTTCGACGTATAATTCATCTCCAAAATGACATTGACCATGGTCTTCCCCTTCTTTCAGAGGAACTTGCTAATCACTGGATTAAAAAAACAGCATGGGAAAACGAGACGAATCGAAGTCAACGAATCTCTATACTTAGGGGACTGGGGGATTACATGATACGAATGGGCTACAACGCAAAGGTTATTCCACGACGGTTGGCACCACAACGAGACTACCCGTATACCCCATATATCTTTTCCGAACAGGAACTTTGTTTGGTGCTTGGGGCAATAGATCGCATGTGTAAAAAAGGTATATCAAGGCATTCCGATCTGATTTTCCCTATCGTGTTCCGTATCCTTATCGGTTGTGGAACACGAATTTCAGAAACATTAAACATTGAGAAAAGCGACATTGATTTGAAGAACGGAACATTGATTTTGCGCCATACGAAAGATGCAAAGGAGCGGATCATTCCAGTGGCGGCATCGCTTGTAGAGAGATGTCGGTTATATAAAACAAAATGCCAATTGTTTCGGAACTTCGATTCTACATTATGTTTTTTCCCCAATAAGCATGGAGTACCGTACAGCGCTGGAACAGCATATACCCTATTCAGAAGAGCCCTGTCTGTTGCAGGAATTTCTCATGGTGGCAGGGGAAAAGGCCATCGTCTGCATGACCTTCGCCACACTTATGCTGTTCGCGTCCTGAATAGATGGGTGCAAGCTGGCAATAATCTCACAACAGCACTCCCATACCTCGCCATCTATATGGGGCATGAAGGTATGAAAGCCTCCCAGCACTATCTCCGCCTTACCAGGACGATGTTTCCCGAGCTAAGGGTCTGGAAATGTTCATTTCGTTCCGTAAAGTATCTATCTATTGCGGTCTTACACTCATTGACTAATCCATAATCACTATTATGGATAATCGCTCTGGCCATGCCGCTGAAAACAGATTCGATGACATTTAGAAATTGTGCACAAGTTGGGAGAGGGGCCAATTTGACAATAGGTGGTTCAACTTTTTTCCTAACCCAGATAAACTGGAAATTTTTAAAGGTCCTGGACTATTTTCAGTACCCCCCTGAGGGGTATAAGTGCCTTAAAACATGCGGCACCGCAGGCGTCACATACAACTTCGAAGTTTTTCTGCCACAAAAAACAAAAAAATTACCGCTAAGGCACTAAATCTCTTTGAATTGATCTCATCAACCCTTTTTTGTAATTCTTTAGTAACAATTCACCAGCCTAAATTCAGACCCGACGCTTGTGAAGAATGCGGTGCTTTGCTTCCTGACGGAGAGAACAGCCGGATTGTCTTACGCCATCAGGTTGCCGAACTGCCGGAGATCAAACCGATTATGACCGACTTCCGTTGTTACGGAACTCGGTGCGCCTGCGGGCATCTGAACATTGCCAAATTAACCTGATGAGGCGGCAAAGTCCAATTTCGGCCCCAGGGTTCATGCTGCCGTCGCTTATCTTGCTTCTGCTCATAACGTCACCAGGCGCGGGATGGTCGAAATCATGAGCGCCTTTTTTAATCTTGACATCTCATTAGGCGTGACTTGGAATATGGTTGAGCGGGTTTCAAATGCCTGTGAGCCGGTTTATGAATCCCTTAAAAAATATTCTGATTATAACGGATTTGGGGGAGGCGATGGGTGATGGGTGGCATGGACAAACTTGTTTGTCCGTGTCTCCTTTTTGGCTCGGTGACCAGGCGATTTCATAAATGCGCATGACTCGAATCA
>JAYEJK010000363.1:0-2188 GCA_034660535.1 Thermodesulfobacteriota bacterium
TATTTAGAATCGGCAATTTGGGACAACCCAAAATTTTCATGATTTTTCCCTTTTTGTATTCAAGATGATACCAGGGCAGCCAGGAGGAAGCAACACGGGCGTACTACGCATAAGAGAACCGGCGACACGGCGAACACAGGTAGCGCTTGAATGCATTGGAATCAGCGATACTGACGCAGGCGACCACACGGCCGCGTATAGCGCTGGGTTTTATCATTCCTGATCGCCATGGCCAGGGCTTCTTTGGAACCTACCACGATCACAAGCTGTTTTCCCCGGGTAACCGCCATGTATATCAGGTTGCGCTGGAGCAGGACGTAGTGCTGGGTCAGCAAGGGGATAACCATAGCCGGGTATTCGGAGCCCTGGGATTTGTGGACGGATATCGCGTAGGCCAGGCTCACCAGCAAGTATCTCCATGGGTTTCGTCCTGCGTTTAAATTCCTTGTTCAGCCTCTCTATGATGTTGGTAGTCCGTAGAGATATCCATTCCTCTTCAGGAAAGCTGAAAAAGGTCAAGCAGGGATTGATGGATCTCTCAAGACAGGATACAGCTGAAGGAATAGTATCCTTCCATTTCTTTTTAAACTGCTCGAAAAACTCCATAGCCTTATTCTTTGAAGAAGCATAGAAAATGGACCGCAGATCAGCCGACCGAAAAGCGCGTAGCGGTTTTGGGATTGGCTGGATTTGTTGTTATGTGTGTTCTTTATTGCCCATTGATCGATTCCATGATTTGCTTAAAACTCTCGACACCTGCTTCAAGGTTTTCGATGATCTCTTCAGCAAGCACATCAGGATCGGGGAGGTTGTCCAGGTCTGCCAGGCTTTCGTCTCTGATCCAGAAGATGTCCAGACTCGTTTTGTCTCGGGCGATGATGTCTTCATAGGTAAATTTGCGCCATCTACCGTCGGGATTGTCTTCTGACCAGGTTTCCTTCCGTTTGTGCCGGTTTTTAGGCTTGTAGCAAGTTATGAAATCCTTCAGATCGTCATAGGTCATCTGGTTTTTCTTTTTCGTAAAATGGATATTGGTTCTGAAGTCATAAAACCAGACGTTTTTTGTCCACGGGTATTTGCTGGCAGGTTTGTTTTCGAAAAAAATCACGTTTGCCTTGACCCCCTGGGCATAAAATATGCCGGTGGGCAGCCTCATGATGGTGTGCAGATCGGTATTTTCAAGAAGTTTCCGCCGAACTGTTTCACCCGCCCCGCCCTCAAACAGCACATTGTCCGGAACGACTACGGCCGCCTGGCCGGTGGTTTTGAGCATGGTCCGGACGTGCTGGACAAAATTGAGCTGCTTGTTCGAAGTAGTGGCCCAGAAGTCCTGCCGATTGTATCTCAGATCTTCCTTTTCCTGTTTCCCCTCGCCATTGGTGATTGTGATGCTGCTTTTTTTCCCGAATGGTGGATTGGTCAGGACATAGTCGTACCGATCACCGGTATCGGCAATCAGGGAATCGTTGGGTGAAATGGCGGATTCGCCGGTAATCTCCCCGATATTATGCAAAAAACAGTTCATTAATGCTAGGCGGCGGGCATTGGCTACGATCTCGTTTCCGAAAAAGGTTTGATTCTTCAAAAAGATTTTCTGGCCCTTGTCCAGGTTGTAATTGTTGATCAAAAAATCATATGCCGCCAGGAAAAAACCGCCTGTGCCGCAGGCAGGGTCGGCTATGGTTTTGTCGGGTTCGGGTCGGACACATTCCACCATGGTCCTGATCAATGACCTTGGGGTAAAATACTGTCCGGCACCGCTTTTGACGTCTTCGGCATTTTTTTCAAGCAGGCCCTCATAGATATCCCCCTTGACGTCCGCTCCCATCATGACCCAGTCTTCAGCATCGATCATGTGAATGATCTTATAAAGCTTGGCCGGGTCCTGGATCTGGTTCTGGGATTTAACAAAAATTTGGCCTATCATGCCTTTCTGCCGGCCCAGCGCCCTGAGCAGTTTGATGTAATGGGATTCGAGTTCCGCCCCTTTTAAGTTTTTCAAGCTGACCCAATTGTATTCAGCCGGGATGCCGACATCCTTTTTATAAATTTTGCTGTATTCATCGGCCATCTTGAGGAACAGCAGGTAGGTGAGCTGCTCCAGATAATCGCCGTAACTTACGCCGTCATCCCGCAGAGTGTGGCAGAAACTCCAGACTTTTGAAACAATGCTTGCGGTGTTGTTCAT
>JAYEJK010000364.1:0-9076 GCA_034660535.1 Thermodesulfobacteriota bacterium
AACGGTGGGCATAGCCCACCCTACAAGAGAACTAAGAATAACATGGTGGAAATATGTATTTTTTGTAGGGTGGGCTGTGCCCACCTTTGCCCAATGAAAGACTTGTGGCCGAAATTAAAACCAACCATGAAAAATTTAATTTTTTTGAAAAAAACGGCAAGCTCTAACTTATTTTGACATCATCATGATATCCTCTTCTGTTGATTGCGCTCTTGCTGCTTTTTATGGGCATCATCCACCAACTTGATCGACTCTGACCATGATTTAGCGCAAAACCGTTTAAACCTGTCCAGCTTATCAATTTCGGGCAACAATTCACTTTCGGCAGTGACGGTACCCGCTGCGAGATGATATTCCGACAGGGATTCTATGTATTCCTGACGACGCTCTTTTGGAATAATGATAGGGGGATAACCAGCCCTGATTACAGGAACATTTGCAATGAGACGGGCCATCCGGCCATTTCCGTCCCAAAAGGGATGAATTCTGACAAAGGAAACATGAAGATACACGTAGGCTGTCAATGCCGCCTCTTTGTTTGCCATATTTTTTTTACAGGTTTCTTGAAACAAGGCAAGCCAGCTTTGCATGAGTTCCGGTACATCCATAGTAGGTGCATATTCAAAAATAATCTGGGTATCACCGGAAACAACAACCGTGGAATTCGGTTCCACTTTCCAGTCGCCTACAGGCTTATAGACATCATAAATCCGTTCGGCCTGCACGGCCTTGTGCAGATCAAACAGGTCCTTTTCAGTTAGATCGAATTTTTTTCTAATAAAATCATAAACAAGATCAATCGCCCTGGCATGGCCAACGACCTCCTCATGATCTTTAAGCGGTTTGCCTGAAATCGTAAGCCCTTCCTCAAGGACAAATGCTGTTTCACCAAGTGTCAGAGTGTTGCCTTCAATTGCGGTAGATGTGTGTGTCCATAGATTGCGCAGTTGAGCCAACAGGGCATCACGGATATCATTATCCAGGTCTTGCATAAAATCGAACATAGTCAAATCTCCATCTCTATTTTTTCTCGAATGCTGTTTGAAAATTGTTTTTTAAGTGGCGGGCGAGTATTGCAGCATTCCGGATTGTATTCATAATAAGGGCTCAAGTAAAAATAACTTGTACATCTTCCATCTCATCTTCAGGCCGTTTTGGGCCGATTGTGAGGTTACAAAATCCTCAAATTAGCGCTGCTGGTCCTGCGGTTTTGTAACCTCACAATCGGCCCAATCCGACCTAAATCTGAGCGCAATATTGTCCAACTTATTTTTACTTGAGCCCTAACCATTTTCGGCCATGGCCCTTGCGATCATTAAAAAACGTCCTTTGGAATAGAAACAATGATGGTACATCCCGGCCCATCATTGTTTTCAGCAGTGACAGATCCTCCCGTTCCGGTAATAAGTTTTTTCACAAGGGCAAGGCCGATACCGGTTCCCCTGGTAATTCGAGTTAGAGAACTATCCACGCGATAAAAATCATCAAAAATCTTTTTCAATGCATCTTTAGGAATGCCCGGGCCGGTGTCGGTTACGCAAATTTTTACATTATCACCCTCAGGGAATATCCTGAGCGTTATCTCCCGGACAGTAGAATTTTTCCCGAACTTTATACTGTTTTCAATCAGGTTTATCATAACCTGAATCATTGCTTCACGGTCATATTTGAAAGAAGGAATTTCTTCTTTTTCAACCTTTAAGACAAATCCTTCCTGACGAAGCTTTTCATTCATAACAGCTTGTACTTCTTGCACAACCTCTTCAAAGGTTCCCTTTTGCAGGTCAAAATGGCGCTGTTTCTTTTCCAGCTTTGACAGCTCTAAGACATTATTTATCAAGCGGGAAAGACGGGCGCTTTCAGAACCCAGTATCCGGAAGTATTCCTGCTCCCTCTCCGGATCACGGGCTATTCCCTGTTCCAGCATTTCTATATACATCCTGATATTTGTCAGAGGTGTTTTTAATTCATGGGTAACGGTTGAGACAAAACTTGAACGCCGTTCAGACAGGTCCACCACGGAATATACACTATGATAAATGGCGAACAGACCCATCAGGACAACAGTTCCAAGGAGAAATACCATTATGTTAAGGGTGCCGCGACCGGCGGAACGGGGAATTCTGTCACATGCCAGAGTCGCGTTTAAAAAGTCAAAGGGTGCTGGAAACGACCGGTTTAATGAAAATTCATGATGTTCGGCAAACACGCCGGCCTGGACGATTTCCGTTACGCGTCCCTGATCCGTTACTTTAATCTCCAGGTTGGTAAAACGCGCCATGGGCTGATTTATAAAATGTCTTTCAGACAAGTTGTTTAAAAAAACCTTTAGATTGATAATAAACCCCTGCCTGTATATCTGATTGTTGATCATAATTCGCCTGAATATATAAATCCTGTCATCGTTGATAAAGACGGATTGTAAAGGGGCTACTTCAACTTGAAATGTTTTATTGTCAAAAGGCTTTGTGGTCTGAAACCTTTCATCAGGTTCCATATAAACTTCATCAAGATCTATCCGGCCTTCTTCAGTTATGGTTTCCATTCCGGTACGGCCTTTATAACCGGAGGCTGTTTCTTTTTCCTCTTTATCCCAAGTCTGTTGCGGTTGTCTGCTCATCACTTTCGAATGGTCTAGTTGAGCAATATTTAATGCCTGGTCTGCTGTTATCTGTTCCATTCTCTTTTCTTTTTGACCAAGATAAGCTTCAGATTTTTTTGAGAGGGGCAAGTTTAAATACTTATCAGCAAAACCGAAAACTTTTTTCTCATCTTTTTCAGCTACTACAGCGGCAGGCGCAGGCTTAACTTTTTCGTTTACCGTGAACCGTTTCCGGTTAAAAATCAGGTTCACATTTTTCAGTTGTTCAACGACTTCGTTCAAATCCGCCGGAACGTCCTTAATACTTTTAACCAAAGGGGTTTGAAACGAGCCGTCCGGGTTATTTTGAAGATATCCTATTATATAATCGTGTTGAGGTAATTGAGACAAGGGGGCGTGGCTTTTGAGAGAAGGATCGATGATCCGGCCCGGAGGGATATAGTTATAATTGTATTCGTCAACTGCACGGTTTTCTTCTTTAATGACTATTGATGCAAGCTCCTTTTCCATTTCGTCAAACAGGGTGTCGGCAAAATAACGTAATTTCGAAACATCTTCCCGGTCAAGACTTTGATATGTCCGAAAAACAAAATAGGCGAGTGGAACGGAAAGCGCCAAACAAAATATTAATATCAGCAGCCTAAGTCTTTTCATTCCGGCTCCAGGCGGTATCCTTCACCCCGTATAGTCTGTATGAACGGAACTTCTGAGATGAGCGTGTTTATTTTTTTGCGAAGTTTAAGCATATGTATATCCACAGTACGCGTCTCAATATCCGCATCCGCATAACCCCATACTTTTGTCAGCAGTTCCTTTTTTGAAACGATCCTTTTCATGTTGCGGTGAAGGTATACAATAATATCCATTTCTCTTCGTGTGAGTTCAACTGAACGTCCATCGCAAGTTGCAGTTAATATTTTCCCGTCAAAAAAAATTCCTTTATAAAGTACTTCTTCGCCGCCGATATTTTTCCCTGAACGTCGAAGTACGGCTTCAACTCTAACCATAAGCTCCCTGAGAGAAAAAGGTTTGCTTATGTAGTCATCAGCGCCTGATTTAAAACCGGTTACAATGTCGTCTTCAGAACCCTTTGCGGTTAGAATAATAATAGCCTGGTCAGGCTTTTTCTTTCTAATTTCTTTGCAAATCGTAAACCCGTCAACCGTGGGAAGCATTATATCAAGAATGATCAAGTCATAATTTTGCTTAAGGGCTTCACTCATTCCAAGGCCGCCGTCTTCAAAACCTGCCGCTTCATAGCCGTTAAAGACAAAGACATCAAGAAGACCTTTAAGTATGGCATGGTCATCTTCCACTACAAGTATCCGGGCCTTTGCTGTTTTCATAAGTTTCTCCGTTCAGAGATTCAGGGTTCACCGAATGAAATCCCCCTCCCCTCCCCCGCCGTTCACGGTTGTCTGTCGATTCGTAACCAATCACGGGGAACATGATGCCCTTCGGGCAAAAACACAGAACGATTACCACCAATTTATATAACAATATTCTTATTTTTAAAAGTAAAAGTTATGTAAATCTTTTTGCATTTCTTTTTACATTTCTTTGAATTGCATTTCTAAATACATTAATTAAAATTAAAGTATAAGATTAATCAACAATAGCTTTTTAAGAGAAAGGAGGAAGTCATGAAACAAAAATATGTAAAAACATTTTTTTTAATTGTAAGCTTGATTGCTGTAACCGGCGCTGTAATGGTTTATTCCAGCAATGGAAACCCGATCGCCGCAGGAACCAAACCTGGTAATCCAGGGGAAAACGGTATTGTAACTATTACAGGTTCTCTTACTCAGGACAAGGTCCTTGTTGGGGAAGACGGAATAGTAACACTTTCCCTTAATATGCATGCTGATGAAGTTATTAAACCTGATAATGGGGATATAAGGAACGTAGATATAGTGATAGTGCTTGACAGAAGCGGTTCCATGCAAGGCGCTAAGATTCGGGATGCTAAAGCGGCTGTTCTTAATCTCCTGTCCAACCTGTCAGCCAAAGACAGGTTCGCTCTAGTTTCATATTCAGATAGTGTACAAAAGAATTGCGACATGATCAAAGTAACAGGCGATAACCGGGAACAACTTGAAGCAGCAATTAAAAGAATATCTGCAAACGGTGGAACCAACCTCGGCGCAGGACTTCAAACAGGAATCAACGTTCTTATGTCTGCTGCCAGGAATGGAAATGCAGGAAAAATTATACTCATATCAGATGGTCTTGCCAATCAGGGAGTTACTGATCCGGCTTCTTTAGGCAGCATGGCCTCCATTGCAACCGAGAAGGACTTTGCTGTTTCCACGGTTGGAGTCGGAGCCGATTTCAACGAGATTCTCATGACATTGCTTGCCGACAAGGGTACAGGCAATTATTATTATTTGGAAAACCCTGATGCGTTTGCCGAGGTGTTTCAGAAAGAATTTCTTAACTCCAGGGCAGCAGTTGCAACTTCCATGGAAGTCCGAATCCCCTTGAGTGAAGGTGTTTCGCTTCTCAATGCGGCCGGCTACCCAATTAAGGTCAAGAATAATCACGCAGTTTTTTATCCTGGAGAATTTCGCTCGGGTCAGACACGAAAGCTGTTTCTAACCCTGCGCGTTCCTACAAATAAGGAAAGAAAATATGAATTAGACAATATCAATGTTCGATATCTACACAATGGTTCACCATGTATTGCAAAACTTTCCGAATCTTTTCAAATTGCCTGTGTGAAAAATCAGAAAGAGGTTGTTGCTTCGATTGACAAGGAAGAATGGGAGGAAAAAGTACTTAAGCACGATTACAACAGGCTTAAGGAAGAAGTTGCAATAGACATCAAGAAAGGAAATGAAAAGAATGCTATAAATCGAATAGAGAGATATTGCAGCGAACAGCAGGCCCTTAATTTATCTATAGGTTCTGGAAAAGTGGCAGAAAACCTTGATAAGGATATCGATGAATTGACGGGTTTTGTAAGGCAGACTTTCAAAGGAAAGCCCGAAGATGTTTTTCAAAAACAAAAGAAAAATTCAAAATCCTTACAGTATGATGGGTATATGGGAATACGCCAAAGCAATTAAAAGGTAATCGTTCACAGGCCCTCCATCTGAACGTGATCAGTCCGGCTCACATATTACTTATATAGTGAGCCGAACTGCTAACGCCCATATGGAGCGCCTGAGAACGATTACATTCTTAAGGAGTCTGCAAAATATGGGGACCCCTCTGAACGGTTACAATAAAAGGAGGTTATTATGGGAATATTCAATCGGATAGTACGATCATGCAAGGCAGACATTCATGGTGTTATGGATCAGTTAGAGGATCAGGGACTTCTCCTGAGGCAGCATCTGAGGGAAATGGAGACAGCGCTTGGCAGGAAAGATGTCAGGCTGAAAAAAATGACCGCGTCTCGACAGCATGCGCAACAGGAGTTTGATAAATACAGACTCGAAGGTGACAAACTCGAACAGGATCTGACCGTAGCAATCGAAAAAAATAGAGATGATATAGCCCGTTATCTAATCAAAAAGCTCAAGCCCGTGGAATGTCACAGGGACGAACTTGGTTGTCATATAGAAAGCCTTGATAAGGATATAACGCAACTGAAAAAGTGTGTTGAAAAACAGCAGCTTCAATATGAGCAGTTCAAATTAAAAGCTACAGCGTATTTTCATAAGGCTGAACAGCGGGAGTGGGAAAAAACCATGACAACAATAATACCCCCCGGTGTTGCTCAGGAACTTTGTGAAGAAGAAATTGAACTTGAACTTATTCAACGAAAGGAAGCCATGAGAGGAGGTGTGACAAATGAAGAATAAACATCAACCCATAAGAACAACCATATTTTTTGGGCTCATATGCGGTCTTCTGTTTATTCCCATGAGTATCGGGCTGAGTTATCTACTCTATTGGCCAAAAGCATTTTGCATATCAATCTGGTTATTTCTGGCAGTGTATAGTTTTCTTCTGGCTCGCTGGGGAAAAGTAAATACTGTAACCATTGTATTTCCCCTTATTGTCCTTCTTATCTTTGTTTTTACAGCAGATTCGCCCGTTCCTTTTATAATTTCGGCTCTTGGAATTTTAAGCTGGATCCGCAGCAGTATTTGTTTTCAAAAAACCTTACTCAAAATGTTCGCAGCAGAGACAATTATATGTTTCGGCGGCGGAGCGCTTGTGGCTTTTTTTACACCACATTCCACGTTCTCGTGGGCATTGGGAATTTGTATGTTTTTTTTAGTTCAAGCGCTTTATTTTGTTCTTTTTGAAAATGTCTATGAGAATAATGAAGAAAAGCTTGAAGTTGATCCCTTTGAACAGGCAATAATGAGGGCGGAAAAAATTATGTCAGAGGAAGGATTTTTTCGTTAACGGCCCGAAAAATTTTTTAAGCGCCTTTTACGAAACAAGTGCGTCAGAAATAACGGGGTGGCTAGAGCACACAGGATGAGGCCGGCCCAGCGAAAATAATCAAAACAAGCCGGTCCTGACTCCACCCCGGCAAAGAATTGCCGGCCCTTGTAAGCGTAATGAGTTGATAAAAGAATAAAACCGCCGCAAAACATCAAGTTGAAAGTCCGCCGCCCGCGCCTGAAATAGAAATAGGTAAAGAATGAAGCGTGTACGACAAAGATGACGGCGAGTATCGTTTCTTTCACAGCTCTAGATCACTTCCGAGAGAGCCATTACCATTGCGCCTTTGGCTGTTGTATTCAATGGGTCTCTTGCTATGCGCACTTCAGAGATATCAAGTGGAATATCCACGATTTTGAGCGCCCTTTCAAATACTTCCTGAAATCCGTTAGGAAGAACGGTGCCCCCGCTCAAGACAATGGGTGTGGGTTTTGCGATTTTTGGAATTTTATCAGATGATTTGAGGACTGACTCCATGCTCTGAAGAAGCGACATAACCAGGTCCTCATAGTAGATGTTAAGGGCTGTTTCCAGGCGGCTCTTCGGAGGTTTGGCCAGATTGAGACCACCTTCTTTTATTACCTTGACAGTCGTGCCTGGCTCGCCTATCGAAACACCTACCATGTAGTCAATGTAATCCCCGCCCTTCTGGATGCTGTATGTGATAACCGGGACCGACAGATAGGAGAGGCACACGTTGCACATTCCGCCGCCCATGCTGATGCCGATTCCGGTAAAATTATCATGTGCCAGCTCGGACATGACGGTTGCAAGGCCTTCGTTAATGGAAATAGGCTGGTATCCAAGGCTGCTGAGAAACATTTTCAGAATTGATTCATGGTAAACCACTGAATTGGGGGCGTTTATGGGGTCACCCGGCAGACTAAAGCAAATAATATCACCATGTTTCTCCGACCTCTTTATCAACGTTTCAATTATTGCCTGAAGTACAGTGATTCCTTCCACTTCTCTGGCGCTCAAAAGCCCCTTTTCCATGGTCCTGCGGGTATTTGTATTGAACATGTTTGCAAAACTCTCTGCAGAATACCCCAAGATGTAAAATAAATTATTTTTCTCATAAAAACTGATGTCGTTTTCATTCAGGATTTTTTTAGTAAACTTGGAATAAGGAATTGTAAAAAAAGCATTCAGCTGTTTGACGGTGTGAATGTGCTTCCCCTTGTTCTGAGACATAACAATGTGGCTTGTGCCGATATCAAGACCAACCGGGCCTCTTGGCAGTTCCGCATCTTCACCGATCTCCTTCTCTCTTGAGACAA
Source organism: Thermodesulfobacteriota bacterium (assembly GCA_034660535.1). GTDB lineage: Bacteria > Desulfobacterota > Desulfobulbia > Desulfobulbales > DAOVYS01 > DAOVYS01. The sequence continues at coordinate 8,287 of JAYEJK010000364.1, forward strand.
CGGCTTTTTGTGATGCCTCAATAGCAGTTTCGATATTTTCAAGTTTCTCCGTCATGCTTTTCCTCTCCTTCTTACTCTTCTTCACTTAGGGACTGGAAATAAACAGCGCCTGTGAACGATTACGGGGATATATCTATTATGTCCCCATATTGTTATCTATCATTAAAAAACAAATTGATAATAAATTCAAACAGAAAGAACTAACTTGTGCTGATAGTTCAAATTTACGGTCACAAACAGCTTTTCCAAAATCGGCGCCATAGTTCAAAAAAAAATTAGGTAATCCGCCTATCTTCCTGAATTTAAATAATAATAATCGGCACCGTTTTTTATTATTCCTGTAATATAAAACCATATCATTTAAAAACAAAAACATGTAACTTCTCAATAAGTGGTGGTAAGTTATACTGGATTCCGGCTGACTGCATGCCGGAATGACGGCCACAAAGCCGGCAATCGTCATTCCCGCATGCTTTTAGCGGGAATCCAGGAAGTGTTGGTTTTATGAAAATACCTTCACTTTTTGAGTAGTTACAAAAATATTTCGCAAGTTCTCAATAAGTGGTGGCCAAAGTCCTGGATTCCCGCTAAAGACATGCGGGAATGACAATCCAAGCTCCAAGTCCGTCATTCCGGCATGCGGTTAGCCGGAATCCAGAAAAGAATATTCTGATTATAACGGATTTGGGGGAGGAAAGCCTTGCACCATTTTTTGTAACTGCCTGATGGGTGGCATGGACAAACTTGTTTGTCCGTGCAAAAAACGTCAATGCAAAGTGAGGAAAGAATT
>JAYEJK010000365.1:0-2179 GCA_034660535.1 Thermodesulfobacteriota bacterium
CGATTGTGAGGTTACAAAACCGCAGGACCAGCAGCGCTGATTTGAGGATTTTGTAACCTCACAATCGGCCCAAAACGGCCTGAAGATGAGATGGAAGATGTACAAGTTATTTTTACTTGAGCCCTAAAATACAAAAGCCGAAAAAAGGAGATCTCTTTCCGGCTTTTTCATGTTTCACTGGACTGTTTTCAAAAAAACAGTGAAATACAGATTATTCTTTTTCAGACCCGGATGCGGATTCCTCCTCTGATGACTCGGCGGTCGCTTCCTCATGCCCTTCTTCCTCCTCAAGCAGCGTATCATCAACAATCTGCGCCACTGCCACAGTCGCACAGGTAGCATTCTCCTTTTCAAGAAGAGTCACCTTGTCGGAGAGATTTAAATCTTTACAGGTGACCGAGTCGCCAATATCCAGATGTGTAATGTCAACTTCGACACAATCAGGAAAATCAAGCGGCAAGGCATCAAGATATACCTTGCTCTTTGCGACTTGCAATTCACCTCCGGATTCAAACCCTTTTGGTTTACCGGTGAATTTTAGATCTACAAACAGCTTAACAGGGGTATCTAAAGAAATCTCAAGGAAATCAGCATGAACCAGCGTTCCCTGCACTGGATCAGTCTGGACTTCTCTAATCATAACGTGCCGTTTTGCCGACAAATCGCCATTTTCAATCTCAAGGGAAATCACGGCATTGCGCCTATGAAACCCAAAAAGCGCCTTTGTAAAAGACTTACTTGACAGTTCCAGGGCCATGGAATCGATTTTCGGACCGTACAAGACAGCCGGAGTCAGCCCGGCCCTTCTCAAGGCACGTGCATTGCCCTTTCCAAATGTCTTTCTTACACGTGCGGTCAGATCTACCTGTAACATCTGCTAACCTCCTGATCCGGACAATCCGGATAAGTGACTTAAATTACACAAAAAGTGAACTTACTGATGCCTCTGTATGGATGCTCCTTATAGCCGCACCGAGCAGTTCGGAAACCGAAAGAACCTCGATTTTCACGCATTTCAGCGCGTCCCCGCGAAGCGGGATGCTGTTTGTGATTACCAGTTTCTTAATACGGGACTTCTCAATCCGCTCTATAGCCGGCCCGGAAAGCACACCGTGAGAACAGCAGGCGTAAACTTCGGTTGCGCCGGCCCGCTCCAGTATATCCGCAGCGGAACAAAGAGTTCCGGCTGTATCGACCATGTCATCCAAAAGCACGGCTGACTTACCGCTGACGTCACCAATCACGTTCATGGCTTCGGATACGTTGGCACGCTCTCTTCTTTTGTCAATAATGGCCAAGTCCACATCAAGCCGCTTTGCAAAGGCCCGGGTCCTCTCAACCCCGCCCGCATCCGGGGAAACCATGACAAAATTCTTCTTGAATCTGCTTCCAAGGTGTTTCAAGAGAACCGGGGCGGCATAAAGGTGATCCACCGGGATATTGAAAAAACCCTGGATCTGTCCTGCGTGAAGATCCATGGTCAGGATTCGGCGCACGCCCGCCGACATCAGCATCTCCGCAACAACTTTGGCGGTTATGGGCACCCTGGGCGCCACTTTTCGATCCTGTCTCGCATATCCGTAATAGGGTATAACCGCTGTAATCCTTCGGGCTGACGCCCTCCTTAGGGCATCGACAATGATCATTAACTCCATAAGATGATCATTCACAGGCGGGCAGGTCGGCTGGATCACGAATGCGTCCGTCCCCCTGACATTCTCGCCGATCTCAACAAAAATTTCACCATCACTGAAACGCCGGATCTCTAAAGCGCAAAGCGGGACATCAAGATGCTTGCAGATGTCCTTCGCCATAGCTATATTCGCCGTGCCGGACATTACTTTTATATGGTCTAACATTTCGTATTTTTATAAAAAGTTCAATTTAATGACCCGGAGCATCCTCTAACCCGTAAAGGTTCACCATGGGTAAAAAAAGGTTGAAAAAACTCTGCCGCGTAAGCGTTTACCCATACCATGACAAATGGCTGGGGCGGCAGGATTCGAACCTACGAATGCAGGCGTCAAAGGCCTGTGTCTTACCACTTGACGACGCCCCAGCAATAAGGCTCGCCCAAAAATAACTTCACATTTTCATGCGTCGATCCATCCCGCATGGCTGCGTTGCTCGTCGGTTAAATAGCCCTGCTATTCGCCCTTCTCGCGCCTTGCCATGCGGG
>JAYEJK010000366.1:0-2169 GCA_034660535.1 Thermodesulfobacteriota bacterium
GACAAAAAAAGCAGGAATTTGAAAAAAGGGAAAGGCTCCTGATTGAAGAGATCATAGCTTGCATTGAATAACACCGATCAAGTCAGGCGGAAAATGGAAGAAATTGTAGCAGACATTGCTGGTCAGCCGGCAGATTTCAAGATCAACCGGAGTTCTGAGGGGGTTAAATACTTTATCAACACGAACGAAAACCTCACGCCTTACAAAAAATGGCTGTTTCTGTTCATTAGTGCACTGGAAGGAGAAAATCGACACGCCATCCTGGATACCTTAAAAAGGCTGAGCAATAGGTTTGAAGAGGTGACTTTAAGGACGTCCCCAAAATCCTCTTTTTGTTCAGGTTGAGTGCCTTGTTATGTCATTTTACAAGTTCAAACAGTTTGAATTTGGATACTTTTTTGTCGAAAGTAAGAACAGTTTCGCAACCTTGGATCTTGGCAGAATGAGCAATTAAAAGATCTGAAAGATCATATCTGTTTCCTTGTGCAGAAAGTGTGAATTGTTGCAAAATTGACTGATGCTCAAATTTTAAAATTGGCATTAGTAAAAGTTCGCTTATCGAATCTAAAATTTCAGTTCTTGAAATCTCATAGACTGATTCTAAGACCCAAATCAATTCTAATACTACGAGTAAGGGAACAAATAATTCATTTTTTTTTGATTCAACCTTTTTGAAAATATTGTAAACCTTCTTAGCTTGCTGCTCATCATCGCCAATTAAGAAACGAATTAAAATATTTGTATCTACTCCTTTCATTTAAATTTATCCTTCATTCTGTTTCTAACAGCATCATCCATAGCTTCAAGAGTCACAGTTTTTCTGCCGGGTCTATGTAATTTGCAGAAAATGTCGGCTACTTTTTTGGAGATAGGCCTGATTATGGCTTCTCTTTTTTCTGTGACAATGATCTCAATTTTATCGCCGGTATGCAATTTCAGAGCTTCTCTTATTTTTTTTGGGATAGTAACTTGACCCTTGGTTGTGAGAGTTGCTAGCGCCATATTTTTCTCCTTACTTTTGTTATTATCTTACTTGCTTGTAAGGCGATCGTAGCTTGATGTCAAGATATATTATATATTATGGGTTGGGATACAGTAGGGTGGTCTAATTTCTGAGACACCGGGTAGGTCGGGGGGGGCATTATTACTGCCGCTTTCCCCCCTAAGAACCACACACGGGGGAAAGCGGGACATCCATTTGTAAATTTGTAACTTATTCAAGCACTCGATAGTTTTTCCGGCTATTTTTTCCTCTTTATTCGCTGCATAAACAACCCCAGGCCGGCTCTGATAAATTCTCTTTTTATATTTTTTGCGCGCCAATTAGAAATACCCTTAAGGGCAAGACTAATAATTATTATGTCGTAAAAGAAAAAAGAATGGAGTATTGTTGACTTAACATCAATTAGTGTGTAAAGTATATTCTTTAGCGTATCCCTCTCCACGTAATATCTCGCGCTTGGTCAGGCTACAGAGCCGTTGAAGCTTCTGCTGATTATTTAGAAAGGAAGAATCCGTATAAAACTCCTCGCGGCATTTTTTTCAACAGGCCAAAGACAAGCTCCAAAATTTTTTCACCTCCTACAATAAATCCTCGGGGGCGTCCCTGAATCCGTGACTGGAAAGTTGTATACATTTTTTCTTGCGGTCTCGGGTGTTGAAAAAAACAATGTTTTTTCCCCCTTGAGAGAACAGACCTCTATAAAATCCAGGAGAATCGAGGCCAAATGGCTCGAATAATAATGGTAAAAGGCCGGAACTGGTCAGCTCCAAAGCTGGAATTGAAAAATGTTCACACTGTTTCCAAGAAAAAACTAACCCGGATAAACTGGAATTTTTTATAGGTCCTGGACTATTTTCAGTACCCCCCTGGGGTATAAGTGCCTTAAAATATGTGGCACCGCAGGCGTCACATATAACTTCAAAGTTTTTCCGCCACTCATTTCAGTACCCCCTTGAGGGGGTACAAAAACAAAAAAATTACCACTAAGGGCTCAAGTAAAAATAAGTTGGACAATATTGCGCTCAGATTTAGGTCGGATTGGGCCGATTGTGAGGTTACAAAACCGCAGGACTAGCAGGGCTAATTTGAGGATTTTGTAACCTCAGGCACTGGTTCAGTTTAATTGGGGAGTATTCCAGGATTGTTACGGTTTGCCTTCTTCACCT
>JAYEJK010000367.1:0-2165 GCA_034660535.1 Thermodesulfobacteriota bacterium
TTAAAATGCGGGGATTTGATCTGCATCGTATTGCCGAAAGAGTTGCCGAGGTCTTAGAATTGGAACCGGATGAAGTTTTTTCAAAAGGGCGGCAGAATAGAAAAGTAAAAGCAAGAAGTCTTCTCTGTTTTTGGGCTTCTAGGGAATTGGGCATGTCTCATACAGACCTGGCTAAGAAATTAGAAATGAGTACAGCAGGCATCGGATTTTCAGTAGAGAGGGGAGAATCAATAGCAAAAAATGGCAACCATTTGCTTACCGATTAAGTTGTTGAATTTTAAAAGAGCGTCCCTCTCTCCCCTCTGAAGAGATGAGCAGGGGAGCGGACCAAAATAGTTAAGGCAACCGGCATAGATAGGCGATCTATTTAGGGACACCTAGCATTGCGGTTCAATTCTTCTAGAAGGAACGTGCATTATGAAAACAGGCCGTAACACTCCCTGCCCATGTGGCAGTGGCAAAAAATTTAAAAAATGTTGTATTAGCAAGTCCCAAGAAGATACTAATGAACTTCTCTGGCGAAGTATTGGGAAAGTCAACGAGGAACTGACAAATAAAATTCTGCCCCATACAATTAAGCACTATGGCAAAGGTGCTATACATGATGCATGGGAAGAATTCATTAGCGATCCGACAGTGCCATTTGACCCGAAAACCCACCTCATCGCATTATTTATGCCATGGTTTCTTTACAATTGGTATCCTGATGAATATGGCGAGGTGGAGTATCCTCCTGATTTAGTCGAAGATCAACCAGCCCTCTTTTTCCTAAAAAGGCAGAGGAAGCGCCTCAGTCCCTTGGAGTGTGCCTATATTGAGGCATCAATCAGGGAACCCTTGACCTTTTGGGAAGTAGTTGACAGCATACCTGGGAAGCGGTTCACTCTCAAAGATATTTTCCTTGACCGAGAATTATCTGTGATTGAAAAATCAGCATCACAAAATGTACAAAAAGGAGATATTCTTTTTGGCAAATGCGTTACCATCGAGGACTTAACAACCCTTGAGGCGTGTGGGCATTTCATCATACAGCCTATCCATAAAATACAGCTCATCAATCTCCGTGAAAAAATCGAACGGGATTTCATGCCAACTTCTATTGAAGATTTACTGGATTATGATCTTGATCTTATCCAGGTATTCCTCGACATTGAACACTTGAGTTATAATCCAGAAGCTCGTTTTCAAAATACCGACGGTGATAATTTTATCTTTAACAAGGTCATCTTCGACATAGTCTCTGCTCAACAAGCCTTTGACTCTTTGAAGCACCTTGCTGGAAATATGGATGAGAACGACTTATTGAAAAACGCCGAAAGGGATGAGGCCGGACAGTTGACCAAGGTGCGGTTCAACTGGATTGGTCAAGGGAATAAAATGATTGATCAGTGGGAAACGACCATCCTGGGCGATGTTATCCTCGAAAGGTCAAGGCTTACCATACATGTAAACTCAGTGCAGCGGGCGAATAGAATTAAAAAAATAATTGGGGAGCGATTGCCTGGGGCAAAATATAAGGCAACAGTGATCGAAACAGTAGAGGCGCAACTCAAAGATAGGCAAAGTAGAGTATCAAGTCCTGAGGTCCTGGCCGAAAAGAAAAAAAGGCAGGAGATAGAGGCAATTCCTGAAGTGCAGGAAGCAATAAACAAAATGCTGCGCGCACACTATGAAACTTGGATGGATAAAGAGCTACCCGCCTTGGAAGGAAAGACGCCACGCCAAGCAATAAAGACAAAAGATGGTAGAGAGAAGGTTGATGCCCTGCTCCTCCACCTTGAGCGCAGCCAAGAAAATGGGCCGGCTTTGCCAGAGGGTATTATTAAGAAAATTAGGCAGGAACTTAATCTTTACTGAAAGGCTTGTTGTCGGACCAAGCTAACCCTTTGATATTATATCAAAAGGCAAGCTTCACAAAACTGTAAATAGCTGCTATCATTAGGCCACAGTTTCAATTTTGAGGCTACAATAGGCAATATTCCAATAAAACGGCAAGATTGCCGAACCAGTCAGTTCACCCGACCGGAAAAGCCGTGTCGTTTTTCACATTAGTACCTTAGTGGTAATTTTCTTGTTTTGTCTGGCAGGAAATCAAAAAGGTGAAATATTTTTAAATAGTTACACGCAGCTGTTAAGGTACTTATACCCCTCAGGGGGGTACTGAA
>JAYEJK010000368.1:0-9004 GCA_034660535.1 Thermodesulfobacteriota bacterium
TGCTCACCATGAGCATTTCGCCCTGATTTGGTAATATGATTGCTGTCACAATGTGGACAGTTAACTTTTATGTAGCATGCCGGGGATGCTGTTAAGGTTGTTTCAGTGTCTTTGTTCATAGCTCACTATCATCCTTTATCAAATTGAACTCTTATTGTCTAGTACTTTATATCAAAACACACATTTAACCCACCACCGGCGATTCATAGGTATGGTTGAGCGTACCCGGCTTACAGCGAGTCTGATAATTGACGTCGCTGCGAAACTAGAGAAGGTCAGATAGACGTTTTTAAAACTTCCGTGGTTCCTATTACGAGATTCTGTTCTCCGATCAACCTGTTTTCGTGACAGAACTTGATATTCCATGTGCCGGGGATCATCTCTTCCTTACTTTTAAAAGAATAGGCTGTTACCTGACGTTCAAGATACCTGGTCATGGAAACCGTCGACCGGACGATTTTTCCTGTTGGTGATATCCATTTGACTTCAACAGGTATTTCCTTGCCGGCCGGGACAAAATTGACTGAATAGAGAATTCCATATGTTAAATTGCTTTTTTTGCTCCTGTCAGCGCCTTTATCTGAAAACATGCGGTGTTTCAAGAGGTTTGCTTCAATATCACTTAAGTCTTCATACTCCTGGCCAAGGTCGGAGAGATGTTTGAATGAGGACTGAACCCGGCCGAATCCCTCGACTTCCAATCCCCAGATTTTTACATCTTTTTCCAACTCCGGGATGCCCGCATGAATTGAGCCATTGGTCGGGTTCCCTTTGATTGTTGATAAAAGAGCATTCTGTTTTATTTTGGAATCAGTGGACGGAAGTTCGGATGATGTGCCGACGTTTCTGGCCTTTTCAATGTTTTTTACATTAAACATGTCGGCATCAGTGAGATTCGCCTTCATGAGGTTTGCCCGGTTCAGATCCGCATCATTTAAATTCGCCTTGGTAAGATCTGCGCCGGTGAGGTTTGCATCAGTGAGGTCCGCCCACCTCAAGTCCGCTTCTGAAAGATTTGCCTTGATCAGGTTTGCGCTGGTCAGATCCGCGTTTGTCAGGTCAACATTGCTTAAATCCGCGTAGGCAAGGTTGGCGTTTGAAAGGTCCGCGTTTCTGAGATCAAATTTTGTGACTTTGGCATTCTTGAACAGTGAATTTTTTAGCTTCTCCATTTTGATACTAAGGGTTGATGTCAGGTTGATTCCGGTCAGGTTTGCCCGTTTCAGGTCCGCGTTTGCCAGGTTGGCATTTGTAAGGTCAGCCCTTGTCAGGTTTGCTCCGTTCATGAATGCATGACTCAAATTTGATTCGATGAGGTTGGCCCCTGTCAGGTCGGCATTTGTCAGGATTGCCTTTGTCATGTCAACGGATTTCATCCTGGTATGAAGTAATATTGAATTTGTCAGATTGGCCTTTATGAGTGTGGAACCTGATGTAAGGTCTGCACCCTCAAGATTGGCTCCGGTCAGATTTGCCCGGTTCAGGTTGACTTTGTTCAGAAACGCGCCGTTAAGAGATGCGTACGTAAGGTTTGCCTCTGTCATGTCTGCCCCGGCCAATTCCGCTCCTGAAAGGTCTGCTCCGGTCAGGTTGGCTTTATGAAGAACGGCTGATTTTAAATTTGCGTGTCTCATTTCAGCTTTGTGCAGGTTGCAAAGAGTGAGGATTGCATTATTAAGTTCTGCATTGTTGAGTCGGGCATTGCTTAAATCAGCCCTGGTCAGGTTGGCTCCTGGAAGGTTGGCCCCGGCAAGGTTCGCATTGTAAAGAGATGCTCCGGTCAGATTTGCATTTACAAGCTTGACCGAACTTAAACCAGCCTCTGTCAGATCCGCGTTTGTCAAATCCGCTTCCGACAGGTCGGCAAGCTGCAGATTTGCGGTTTTTAATTTTGTGTCGGCAAGATTTGCCTTGGTCAAATCAGCCTTTGTGAAATTGGTTCTGGTGAGATCCGCCCTGGTAAATGTTGCCGAACGCGAATCAGTGAACGAAAAGTCAGCCTCATTAAGAATTGACCTTGTGAAAATCGCCTCGCGAAGATCCGCCTTTTTCAGGTTTGCCCTTGTAAGATTCGCCTCAGTAAAATCAGCCTGCCTGAGATCTGAGTAAGTGAGATCAGCCTTCTTGAAATTACTCTCTTTAAAGACTGCAAATTTTAGTTTTGAATGCGAGAGATCAGCGGATTTCAGGTCGGCACGAGTCAGGTCTGCGCCGCGCAGATCAGCATTTCGTAAGTCGGTCTTGCTGAGGTCGGCCCCCTTGAGATTCGCCCGCCTGAAATTAACCTTGTGTAAGTCAAGTGTGGAAAGATCAAGATTGCTCAAGTCCTTACCGCTTAAATTACGCGTTGTTTTAAGTAGAAGTTCGACTTCAACAGGACCGAGTTTTACATTTTTCGGATCGATTTTTTTATTGTGGAGAGTTGAGTTTGAATATCCGGCCGGGAGATCCGTTGCAAATAAGGAGTCCGTCCTTTCCGATATAAAAAGATAACTTCCCACTGCTGCAACAAAAAAGATTGTGGAGAAAAGGAAAACTCCCGGTTTTTTTGCAGCAGTTTTGAATCTGGTTTCTATAATATTCTTCAAAAACGGACGAAAGAACTTTTCCCGGACCGGAATTTGTTTTTTCGGTTCACGGACAGGTTCAGAGTGCCACGAAATCTGCTCCGGCGTCTTGCAGTCGGGACATTTGAAAAATTTTCCAAAGTACCGGGGGGGTACATTTCTTGAAAAACCGCAATTACGGCACAGGAAAACGGCATGGCCGGGTTGTTCAACGGTTCCAACCCTGACGTTTGTTGCGCACATCGGGCAAACCGCGGTCCTGCCGGCATGGCGGACGTCTACTTCTTTTGTGAATCCGCAGTTGTCACACTTGCATAGCATCAGGATATCCTCGGGTGCGCAGGAGTTCTCATTTTAGGGGTTGGTTTTAATTTCGGCCACAAGTCTTTCATTGGGCAAAGGTGGGCACAGCCCACCCTACAAAAAATACATATTTCCACCATGTTATTCTTAGTTCTCTTGTAGGGTGGGCTATGCCCACCGTTATAATGGCCGAAGTTAAAACCAACCCCTCATTTTAATGTATCGGAAAAACAAAATTTTGCTGATTCGCATAGGATGAACCATCGTCATTCCGGCATGTATTTAGCCGGAATCCAGGAATTGGCTATGTTCTGAATTCCGGCTAAATACATGCCGGAATGACGAAGAAATTAATTGTTCTGTGTTTTTGCCCATAGGGCATGATGTTCTCTCCATTATACAGGAATGGAGTTCGATTTACTAATTTGTCGGTTAAAATGTGTACTAATAACTCAAAAAAAGAAATGACAAGTTGTTGGGGCTCTTACGAAATCATCAAGGTTTATTATTGAATTGTTGATGAACAAAAACCGTTCAATTATTATTAGTACCTTAGTGGTAATTTTCTTGTTTTTTATACCCCTCAAGGGGGTACTGAAATGAGTGGCAAGAAATCAAAAGGGTGAAATATTTTTAAATAGTTACACGCAACTGTTAAGGTACTTATACCCCTCAGGGGGGTACTGAAAATAGTCCAGGACCTTTAAAAATTTCCAGTTTATCTGGGTTAGGATATCGGCATGTTTGGTCAGTTTCTTCAGCCTGAAAAGATAAAAAATTTTAGTTTGAAGTTGTCATGCCCGCGCGGTATAAGGGATGAGAGGTTATTTCGGCCCCATCCCTAACGTCATTTTATGGTTTATGCATGAAAAACGGATAAACGAGATATTCGTGAAACAGAACACTGAACAGAAAGGACGTGCCCCGGTGTGGAAGAACGTCCGGCAAAAACGCATGGACGAACCTGCCAAGGTCAGGCGGAAGGCTGTTAAGTTCAAGGCATTCAGGCATATATTTTCTGAAAAAGATATAAAAATGGGGGTGGCGGAGAAAACAATCAGTAAAAAGCTTAAGCAAAGCAAGTATCTTGAAAATAAATATTATGCATACTTGAGTGCGCTTGAGAAAAATCCCTCAAAAACAATGCTGTTTCCCTGGGACAGCCCTTTCAGGCGAATAATCTTCTTTATCTTTTTCTGGGGACCCAAGTTCCTGTTCTGGGGCTGGACAATCTGTCTATTTCTCTTCACCATCAATTACATCCCGGGCCCGACCCAGCATACTGTTGAACTGCTGCTGGCAAGATCTCTTTACGACACAGCGAGAAATATCGACAGGCTTCCCGAGAGTCTGGCTACATACGCCCATTCCGCAAGTATAGTTGATAAAAACGGATCCATAATAAAGGCCTACGGCAAAAGAGAGGTCACAAGAAAGATTCCCGACAGAGTCCGGATAGCGCTTCTTGCCTGCGAAGATCACTACCTTCTTCCTCATGAAAATAACCCGTGGTATGTGAATTCATTCCTGATTCATGCAGGCGTGAGTTGGATAAATATGCTTGGGGCCGTAAAGGATACGATCCTGGGAAACACTAGGGGCGCCAGTACTATTGTCATGCAGAATGCAAAGAAAATGCTTGGCAATGATGAACGTAATATCGGCAACAAGATTGAGGAGATTATCATAGCCTACCTGTTGGTGTCCAAGTTCGGAAAGGAAAAGAACCTTGATTTTTATATCAACACAGTACCGGTGGGCGCTAATATCTATGGATTTTCAGCCGCTTCCAAGAACTATTTCAAAAAGGAACTGGATAATCTGAACATGCAGCAGATTATAACTATCTGCTCATTTATCCCCAATCATAATCGCCAGATTGCCTTTTATGAAATAGTTAAGGGTAAGAATTTTTCCGATCTTTCCGAAAAAAACCGGTTTCATGCAAATAAGGCGATTAATAAGATAAATATAGCGCTTGCCTATTTGAGAAATCTTGATGAGATAACAAAGGAGGAGTACCGCATCTGGAGAGTTAATGACGAGGCTTCCATTCGAAAAATCGGGTTTCGGGATTTTCATTCTCCGCTTTACGGTGAGGAAGAATGGACATCCTGGAATGTTATCAAGGAAGTCTGTTCCAGGAGTTATATGGTAAACGACCGTAAAATTTCAGGCGCTGAATTGATCCTGGATGAGAGGGGTGATGTGGTGGTTGAGACCGGGGTTGATCTGGCCCTGGTTGAAAAAATCAAGGAGATCATATCGGAACTCCTTAAAAGCAAAAAATTCAGAAAAATTTTGAGAAAACGAAATCTAACCGTATGGCATAAAGATGAAGAGAGATATGAAAAACTTAAATTAACGCCGCCTTATGAAGATTTCGATGGTTTCATGAGGAATCTCTACCAAAACATTAATATTGGTGTTATCGCGATTAACAGGCAAGGCGAGATAATCGCACATGTCGGCGGAAAGGAGTTCCTCCGGGACAGCAATGATCCCGACACGACCGAGTATAACAATTCGAAAATCAACCCGAGTAGTTCCGGCAGAAATATCGTAATTGATCTGATGAATAAAAAAGCAAAGGTTACGCCATCATCCACAATTAAACCTTTTATTGCCTATTACAATATGGTGGCAAATGATGTGAATCTTGAGTCCATTTATGTTGATAAGCCCGTTGAATATAAGTATCTGGAATCAATAGGTAAAAAGATTTGGATGCCCAGAAACTGGTACAATTACGAAAAAAAGGGGGAAGGGATGAACCGTTACCTGGGCAGGAAGTATTCTCTGCTTGAGGCACAGGTGCTATCCGTAAACACAATTTTTGCGGGATTGTACAGTACCAGACGTGTCAGAAACGCAATGCTTCTTGGGTTTGACAAGATCGGTCTTGAATACAACCACGAAGATGCAAAATACTGGCCGTTCGGGATCGGGGCCTCTGAAGTGCCTGTGCAGCAGTGGTTGGGGCTTTATAATGCGTTTCTGGACGGATATTACAGGCAGCCGGCTTTTGTGAAGAAGATTCTCGTTAATGGTGAAGTAATTTACGATCGAGGGGCGGAAACCGGGAATTCTCCAGTCATGCTTTTTGATGCAAAGACTGAGCGGGAAGATGAAATGAGGGCGCTTTACGAAGTATGCAACAGGGGCACGGCCTCAGAAATGAAAAAACAGTTCAAGTATCATAAGAACCTGGTCTCGGGAAAGACGGGCACCGCGTCCAGGGCACGCAGTTCACTCTTTGTGGGTCATTTTAATCCATACATTGACAGGGGGGCTGCATATGATGACAAGACAATGACGCTTCTGGCGGCTGTTATGACGAATACCGGCGGACATAAAAGTGTCGGCTCTTCCGTTCAGGGACCCGTGGTTATTGCAGGCAGGATTTTCAATTACATATATGAAAAAGAACTACATCTGATGATGGATGAAATGATTGAGAATGCCAAGAGAAAAAACGCCCATTTAAGAAATAACCATGTCTACTGGGCAAATGTGAATCGTTATATGGACCATCTGTTAAATAAGAAATGCGGGAAACATTACATTTATGAATATGTAAACGGAGTGGACAGCTACCAGGAGGCCCTGGAACAGATACTTAACAGTAGTAACAAGATATACTCAGGCAAGAATGACCTCTTTGACAGTTTAGTTGAATATTACTGTGATCAGGAAAAAGTTGTAAAAATGGATGCCGGGTCGTCTTTGCGCTAAAAAACTCAGATAAATTATCCGATTCACGTTTCGGTGTTTCTCTGCTTTGCCGGAATAGCATCTTTACAAATTCTGATTATCGTGTAATAGTCATTCGTTTCAAACAAACCTTGAACCCGGAACCAATGACGAGTAACCGTTCAGAGGTGCCCCATATTTTGCAGACTCCTTAAGGGTCTGGAAAGAAATAACTTGGATTTTCCGTTTCCGAACTGTATCACACCTTTAGCCGGTTTGACATCCCCGAAATCCTCACCGTAGCCCTGCTACGCTTGCGGTTTCGTGAATATCAAACCGACTAAATCTGCAACACATTTCGGATCGGAATTACCCAAGTTATTTCTTTCCAGACCCTAAAGATGTAAAAGGTGATTCGATGGGTAAGATCGGTAGAAATGATCCGTGTCCGTGCAGAAGCGGTCTTAAGTATAAAAAATGTTGTCTTAAAAAAGAGCGTGATGGAGAGGGACTGCCTGTTGAGCCGGACAGTTCCGGCATATCGCTTTCAGTTGAGGTGGAAAAGATCCGGAAGTCCGCTTCAGAAAAAAAAGAAAAGGTCTTATCTCTTGGAGTATTCATCCTCTTTTCTTCAGAATCAGGTGATGCCTGGCTTCTTGAAATTTCCGACATGGACGCGTTGAAAGTCTCTGAAAACGGAGAGAGCCTGGAATTCAAGATCGAGGAGAATCCAGAGACCCTTGAAATCAACTGGTCGCACAAGTTCGCGATCAAAAAGAAAAAATTTATTGTGAAATCCTACATAGACAAAACAGAAGAGACTTATTCCAACTATCCTACCCACAGGATTATTTCACTTTTGAAGAGGACCGTGAGTAAACTTTCCCCGGAACTCATAGACAACATTCACATTGACAGTGAATCCGCCGGTTCCGAGATGGATAAGGAATGATTCGATCAAGGCCGCGCGCATGGGGCTACCGACTTAATTTTGGTAGCCGCGCATGGAAATTCGTATTTTGGGCGCGACCTATTTTTTGAGGAAAAACAGCGTGTTAAAAGCAAGTCCCGCGCTGATTATTATGGGAGTCATCTTTTACTTTTCTCATCTACCAGGTGATTCCATAGATTTTGTTTCCGCCTTTAAGGGCGCGGATAAATTGCTTCACGCCCTTGTTTATGCTCTTCTTGCCGTATCCTGTATCCCAACGGCGAAATCTCTGATAAAAAAATATTCTCTCAGATATGTCGCGGTCGGCATTGTATTCTTCTGTCTCCTATACGGCATCAGCGATGAATTCCACCAATCGTTTATTCCTTATCGATCTGCTTCAGGCTGGGACGTGCTTGCGGATACTGCCGGGGCAACGTTAACAGTATGGATCTGGAGTCGCCGGATGGCTAACTCCTTGCCATGTAAGCGATCACTACTTTAATGTATCGGAAAAACAGAGTTTCGCTTGTTTGTACAAGATTTGGATCACCGTCATTCCGGCATGTTGTCAGCCGGAATCCAGAACACGGCTAATCCTGGATTCCGGCTAAGGGTCTGGAAAGAAATAACTTGGGTAATTCCGATCCGAAATGTGTTGCAGATTTAGTCGGTTTGATATTCACGAAACCGCAAGCGTAGCAGGGCTACGGTGAGGATTTCGGGGATGTCAAACCGGCTAAAGGTGTGATACAGTTCGGAAACGGAAAATCCAAGTTATTTCTTTCCAGACCCTAACTACATGCCGGAATGACGAAAAAATAAATTGTTCTGTATTTTTGCCCGAAGGGCATTATGTTATACCGGACATCACGGTGTCAAAGACATATTTTTTAAGGGTAATGGACTTTGATTTTTACTAGTGCATCAAAATTGGGAGAGTGAAAAATGCCGATTTATGAATATCTCTGTAATAATTGTCGGAATGTGTTTGAAACAATCGTGACATCATCGTGTTCTTCCGGTGAAATTGTCTGCAAAAAGTGCGGAAGCAGTGATGTTAAAAAAACTATATCCCTATTCAGCCGCGGTAGTTCGTCTAAAAGTACACCGCTCGGAGGAGGACTCTCGAGTTGTGCTCCCAGAGGAGGATTCTCATGAGCAAAATAGCACGCTGACCCGGCGGGTCGGCAATGATGTAATGATGAATGATGAATTATGAATGATGAAATGTGGGGGTTGGTTTTAACTTCGGCCATTATAACGGTGGGCATAGCCCACCCTACAAGAGAACTAAGAATAACATGGTGGAAATATGTATTTTTTGTAGGGTGGGCTGTGCCCACCTTTGCCCAATGAAAGACTTGTGGCCGAAATTAAAACCAACCCCGAAATGTGGATGATGAAATGGCGTAAGCGATCACAGTAAATATTCGGCTTGATGCCGGAAAATAGCTGGAACCACCAAATTGTAAATGTTTGGCAGCGCACCCCAAGGGCACTTCCTGTG
>JAYEJK010000369.1:0-2155 GCA_034660535.1 Thermodesulfobacteriota bacterium
CTCCCATACCTGATGTTGACAATTCAAAGACCAGCCCAAATTTGTCGGAATCATAAAAGCACGATTCCGACGTATTAACCGTATGTAATGGGCATTGTCATTCGTCATTCGTCAATAACACTAACTAACCACACTTCCCATCTTGAATATCGGCAGGTACATGGAGACGACCAGCGTCCCGATCATTCCTCCGAGAAAAACCATCATGAAAGGCTCAATCATGGCTGTCATATTTTCAACGGCCTGATCGACCTCTTCGTCATAAAAATCTGCAATTTTTTCAAGCATCGTGTCCAACGAGCCCGTAGATTCACCGACATTGATCATCTGAATCACCATACTTGGAAAAACTCCCGTCTCCTCCAGTGGCTCGGCAATCGTTCGCCCTTCGGAAATAGCGTCGGCCACACGAAAAATTGCAATTTCGATAATCTTATTGCCTGCGGTCCTTCCAACCACATTCAACGATTCCAGAATAGGCACACCGCTCTGGAGCATAGTACTCAGCGTTCTTGTAAATTTTGCAACCGCAACTTTCTTTATCAAAGGGCCGAAGACCGGTAGTTTCAATAAGAGTGCATCGCCTTTAATGCGCCCTTTTTCGGTTGAATATATCCTCTTGACCACAAAGGCAACAAATCCTGCTCCCAAAACAATGAATACAAAATTATGTTGGACGAGGTTACTCATATTCACAACCATCTGGGTGAGTGCAGGCAGTGATGCTCCAAAATCGGCAAACATTTTGTCAAAAACCGGAACAACAAATATAAGAATCACTCCGAGAATTACTATGGAGATACAGAGACAGATAAGAGGATAAGTCAAAGCGCCTTTGACCTTTTTCGCAAGAAGCATGTTTTTTTCCATGAATATGGCCAGTCGATTTAAGATCGTGTCAAGAATACCTCCCACCTCTCCGGCATCTATCATGTTACAGTAAAGGTTATTAAAGATCTTCGGATGCTTTTTCATAGCGTCGGCAAATGTGTTGCCGCTCTCAACATCTGTCCTGATCTCAATCAGGACCTTCTTAAAAGTGACGTTTTCCTGCTGGTCCCCAAGAATCTCCAAACTCTGCACAAGAGGAAGACCGGCATCTATCATGGTCGAGAGCTGTCTGGTAAAAATCACTATATCTTTCGTCGTGACCTTTGGCTGAAAAAATGGAATATTTGCAAATATGTCCTTTGGCGCCTCCTTTACCAGAGAAGGAGTTATTCTCATCTTCTTCAGATGAGCGTGGACCGATGCCTCATTGGGCATATCCATCTTTCCCTTTCGCTTTTCACCGTATGAATTCTTTCCTTTCCAGATATAGTCCGGCATAGCTCAACTCCTACGAATTAGAAATTACGAATTATGATTTTTTTACTTCATGGTTACAGATAATTTCTGGAATGGAATCATTTTATTGATAATATATCAATTTTTTTTTAAAAACAATAGACGGTAATCTAAATTAAATAATTTTGTTCAAAACCCAACCCAGATAAACTGGAATTTTTAAAGGTCCTGGACTATTTTCAGTACCACCTTGAGGGGTATAAAAAACAAGAAAATTACCACTAATGTACTAAAAAATGGTCAAAGAAAGGAACCGGAAATGTTTTTTTATTGACAACGAAACTATTTTTATATAGAAAGGCCAGTTTCAATAATAATTATACGCCAAACGTTCATGGTGGCGAACATTTACATTCCGGAGGATTTAACTATGGCGAAAGCTAAGAAAAAACAGATTAGTGAAGATGCGCTACGGGCGGCGAAAGAGAAATTCGCAAGCGGCTATTTCAAACCGATTATTGAAAAATGTGAAGGATGCGACAGAATTATTGACCTAGGCAATGCAACATATTGCGGCACATACGCTTTTCCGGACGCAAAATGGAAAACAGGTATCTGCAACTTTGCAAGCCATGTAAAACCTGAAATCTCGACCTCAACGATCAAAATCAACCCGCTCAAGGCCTCCAAAAGGGCTATGGCCGGAAAAAAATAGAATAAAAGCAAGCGTTCACAGACTCCGCATCCGGAGTCTCGCAGGCTCGCTTACCTGCACGTGATCATGGCAACCAGCATAGGTGGGCTATAGCTGATTGCCATGATCACGCACCCCAAGGGCACTTCCTTCGGGCGCACAGCTACAGCGCCT
>JAYEJK010000370.1:0-8967 GCA_034660535.1 Thermodesulfobacteriota bacterium
ATTCGAGTCATGCGCATTTATTAAATCGCCTAGTCACCGAGCCCAAAAGGAGACACGGACAAACAAGTTTGTCCATGCCACCCATCACCCATCACCCATCGCCTCCCCCAAATCCGTTATAATCAGATATTTTTAAATAGTTACACGCAACTGTTAAGGTACTTATACCCCTCAGGGGGGTACTGAACAGAGTCCAGGACCTTTAAAAATTTCCAGTTTATCTGGGTTAGAACTGGTGAGTCGAAAGTTTTTCTAACTGCATTTAAGTTTCTCTATACATCTTTTCATTACATATAACACATTGGAGTACATGCCCGGAGAGAGGGATTCCCGTGGTCCGGCAACGTTCAGGATGCGCGGTTCGGCGCTGTCAAGCCATGCCCTTATTTTGTCGGCAGCCTGGTCGGGCGAGTCTTTATTAAAATCCACAAACAGGAATGGTTTCCTGTGTTTCAGTGCGTATTTTACGGTCAGTCCGGTCCCACCGGAGGGTGTTCCTTTTGTGAATATGAGTGTTCCGTCCGAATCGACCACATTTTTTTCGGTCCGGACGGTGTAATCGGCTGATTCGAGTTCGTTGAGTTTTTCATATTTCGTACCAAGCGGACCGTCTTCCGCTTTTCGGCCCTTTGGCAACGATCCTCCATAATCGATCCCCAGATCCATGGCTGCGTCAAGAGCAGCCCTGTCAGCCCCGGTCTGTCCTCCGGAAATAATTTTCAGCGGATATTTTTTCATGGGTTTTTCCAGCGCTGTTTTTTCTTCAGGCTTTGTCCTTGACAGCCTGGCTTGTTGAGTATATCCTGCGGGTTTTCTTCCGTATCCGTACCGGTTGGTTTCGGTGATATTCGCCGGAACGGCCACGATTTATTATACCGGAAAGAGAGACATTTCCGAATAAAATCTACTAGGGAATACAAAATGATCCAAGGGCAAACTATAGACCATGCAGGAACAGCAAGCGAGAGGGAGATTCTCGCAGCTACCGGATATTCCGACAAGGCGATTAATTACTATCTTACAAAGCCGCACATGGGTATTCTGTCTGATGCTGATCAGATCACTGAAATGGTTGGTTCATGCGGTGATACCATGGGGATTTCCATTAAAGTGGAAGATGGAATAATCGTGGATGCAAAATATCAGGTGCTTGGTTGTCCGGGGGCTGTTTCTTCAGCCATGGCCGCTGTTGACCTGATTAAGGGAAAGAGCATTGAATATGCCCGGACCATTGATGACGGCGATATCTTCCGGCTGCTTGAAAGGCTTCCGTCCAAGAAGCACGAATGCATCCAGCTTGCCGCGAAGAGCCTTCAAAAGGCTCTTGATGATTATGCAAACAAGTCATAGGGAGCGCTGTTATGCCGCTTTTTGATTACCTGTGCCGCGATTGTGGAAAAACCAGTGAGATACTCGGCACTCTATCCGATGACAGCCCTATCTGTTCGTCCTGTGGCAGTAATAACCTGAAAAAGCTGCTTTCGGCCCATTCATCCATGTCCGGATTAGCAGAGGGGCATAATAGAATGCCGGGTCCCGGCGATACGACTTGCTGCGGGTCATCCCCCGGCCACGCCGGCTGCGCCGGGCCGGGAAGCTGCTGCGGCAAGGGGCCCTTTTAAACGGGTATTTATCCAGACATCGAACTGCCGCCTCTCCTTGGGTCCCCGGCCCCTTTGTCGTCAGGAATCAGTGCATGGGCTCCGCCAAAGTAGATATCCAGGTCATTCCACACATTAACAGGCCATCTGGACGCAAGTTCGTTAATTGTATCCGGAGAAAAGCCGGGTTCTATCTGGATTGAGGATCCGTCCCAGTGAATCCGGGGTGAATTCACGGCCTCTTTGATAACCATCCCGAAATCCACCACATTGCTTATTACCTGGGTCATTGCGGTGCGGATGCGTTTGCTCCCGCCGCTTCCAAGGACCAGTTCCACCTTCCGGTCCTTGACAAGTATGGAAGGCGACATCATCGAGGATATCCTCATGCCGGGCGGACTGCTGTGAAAGCCGTTCGGATGCAGGTCGTCTTCGCCCATCATGTTGTTCAGCATGATCCCGGCGCCTGGTGCGTAATAGCCTGATCCTTCTCCGTTTGATGTGGTCATGGCCGCCACATTGCCCTCTCTGTCAACAACACTTATATGTGTTGTTCCGCGTCTGAACGTTTTTCTGTTGATCTTGCCCGATTCGGTGGGTTTGTTTTTCAAACGCTCAACCTCCATCATGATCGATACAAGCGTGGTCATGTGAGAAGGTGACCCCCAATCCGTATTAGAGAGGGTTTCCTGTTCCAGGAGGCTGAGGCCCGTGCAGATGAGTATGCCCCCAAGAGAAGGCCCGGGATTCGTCATACAGCGCAGGCCCCTGTATGTTATTTCAAGCGGATCACGTTCGATCACCTTGAATGAGGCCAGATCTTCAAGCGTGAGTAGACCCTGTCCCTGTTCCATGTCAGCGACAATTCGCTCTGCAATATCACCCTTGTAAAAACTTTCTCCCTTGTCTTTCGGGAGCTGGTCCATATAGTCTGCAAGTTCAGTATAGAAGACCCGGTCTCCACGGGTTATGTATTTTCCGTCAGGGGCGTGTAGTTTTCTTCCTGTTTTTTTAAGAACCATTATAGGTTTAAGCAGATTGAGGAAGTAGGCCTGGTGATGGTTCAATTCCACGCCTTGGCGGGCAATACTTACAGCAGGCGCCACGATTTTTTCAAACGCCAGGGAGCCCAGGCGTTGATGTACGTGAATGAATCCTTTCAGATTCCCTGGAACGGCAACTGATCCCAGACCTATGTTGAAATCCTGGTCGGATCCGGGGAAATGCACTGTAACCGGGAAAAAATGGGGCGAAAGATCAGTTTCGGCCCGTCCCTTGCCCGGCGTATCCGGGAAAAAGTCAAAGAGCATTTCTCTGCCCAGACTGGTGCGGGCCATGAGAAAACCGCCGCCTCCAAGACTGGTAAGCGCGGGTTCCACAACCGCGCCGGTAAATCCTGCCGCCACGACTGCGTCAAAGGCATTGCCTCCCTGTTCCAGTATCTCGATGGCCGTTCGGCTCACAAGCGGGTGTCCTGACGCAACAATGGCTTTCCCTTGTTTTGTCACTTCCAGAAATCCCCCTTTAATTTTTCGATAATGGCCTTAAATTTGAAATTTTCAGCATACATGCTTTTTTGGCAGTGGGCGCTTGTCCCTTTTTTAATTATCCCTTTTACGGCTGCAAAGAATTTTACACAGGAAAGCTCTTTTGCCGTTCGCTGGACGGCTTCGAGCAGTTCGTCCGCGGCCTGTGCAAGGTCTGCCTGCCCGGTTGCGGCCGGATCGACATATTTTCCCTTTAGTCCGTATCTGGCTGCCTGCCATTTATTGGTCAGGATGATTTCTTTTTTCATGTCAGGCGCCATTATCCTGCGTTGTGCCAGCCCAGCCACAAGCGCCTGAATAAGGGCTGTAATTCCGAGAATTTCATCTAAACGCGAAGGAAGGTCACAGAGTCTTATCTCAACCGTACCAAAGTCCGGATGGGGGCGTACGTCCCACCAGATTTCCCGAATTCCGCTTATTATTTCCGCATCTTTCAGCATTAACATAAGTTCCTTGAAATTTGACCAGTTTCCGATCCTGTCAGGGATGCCTGATCTAGGCAGGGTGTCGAACAGCTTGGTGCGATAAGAATGAAAGCCTGTGTCTTCGCTTTGATAAAATGGTGAAGAGGTTGTCAGGGCCAGTAGGATTGGAAGAAATGGACGGATATCGTCACAGACCCTGACCGTGGTTTCGCCGTCCGGCAGACCTATGTGGACATGCAGCCCCTGTGAGATCAGACGTCTTCCGGCATGCTGCAGGTCATCCATTATGGACCTGTAGCGGTTGTCGGGGTACAATTCCTGGTCCATGTATCGCGCAAAAGGGTGGAGGCTTGAGGAAAAAAAACAACAGTTAAGTTTTGCGGTAAGTGATTCGAGAAATCCGCAGGTCTCGGTAAGGTCCTGTTCAACCTGGGCCATGCTCTTGCATATTGCCGTGTTTATCTCCACCATGGCCTGGTAAAATTCAGGCTTGATTTTTTTCTTGAACTGCTTAGGGATCTCATTAATGAGTTCAGGCGCCCTGGATGCCAGGTTCAGGTTATCAGAGTCCAGAATCTGGAATTCCAGTTCAACTCCAATGGTATATGGATCGCTTTGCTGAAAATTCGGGAATTTCATTTTTTTACGGCCCTGATCTCATCTATCCTGTCAAGCGCTGTCAATGCCACTTTGGCCAGAAAGGCGGCTCCTACGGGCAGCGCCTTTTCGTCAAAGTCGAAAAACGGGCTGTGGGCCGGGAAATTTTCAAATCCCTTTTTCATGGCCCCAAAACGAACAAAACAGCCGGGGACGTGTTCAAGATAATACGAGAAGTCTTCGCCGCCAAGGCTTGGGTACGGCAGCCTAATTACACCGGATTCGTTCACAACCGTTGAAGCGGCATCCCGTGCAATATCAACGGCTGTGGGATCGTTTACAACAGGAGGATACCCTTTTGTAAATTCAACGGATGTCTCGGCGTTGTACAGATCTTCCATCGCCTTTACCATTCGGTTGAGTCCTGCTATGATCTTTTTGCGTGCCTGGGGATGAGTGGCACGTATGGTACCTTCAAGCACGGCTTGTTCGGCTATTACGTTGGCGGCGGAACCCGCCCTTATCCGTCCAACGGTCACAACAGTGGGAAAGGCGGGATTTATCTCTCTTGAAACAAGGGTCTGGATGCTCATTACAAGGAGACTTGCAACCACAATGATATCAACAGTTTCGTGTGGTTTTGCGGCGTGGCCGCCCTTACCGCTTATTTCTATGTGAAATGAATCCGTGTACGCACAGATAAGTCCTGGTTCCACGGCAATCCGGCCCACTTCGAAGTGGCGGTCAATATGGCCTCCGAATATGGCATCTACGCCTTTAAGGGCGCCTTCGCTGATCATGGTCCCGGCTCCACCCTCACCTTCCTCTGCCGGCTGGAATATAAAGACTACGCGGCCGGGAATCGATTGCTTTTTTAAAAGTGCGGCAGCGCCTAACAGCATTGCCACATGGCCGTCATGACCGCACGCATGCATGACGCCCGGATTCTGCGAGGAAAATGAGAGGCCTGTTTTTTCCTCAATCGGCAGCCCGTCCATATCCGCACGCAGGGCTATGCATGGGGCGGAAGGGTCTTCGTCCCCCAGGGTTGCGATTATTCCTGTGCCTGCAATTTCGAAACGGAACGGAATATCAAGTTCCTGGAGTTTCTGCCCGATATGCATGGACGTATTATACTCCTGGAATCCCAGTTCAGGATACCGGTGAATATGTCTGCGGATATCCCTGATCCAGTTTTTCAGTTCACGGTCGGGTTTAAGCGAGGATTTCATATTTGTTTCCTTAAAACTAGCCGGCTGCGCTGAAGGCTTTTAGACTGAAGGTAGAAGGCTGAAGGGAAAAACTCGTCACCCCTTAGCCTGTGTGTTTTAAAAAGACTAACCCAGATAAACTGGAATTTTTTAAAGGTCCTGGACTATTTTCAGTACCCCCTTGAGGGGTATAAAAAACAAGAAAATTACCACTAAGGTACTAATAATAACTAGCTGATACAAATATGAGAGATAAACTCTCGGGCTAAAATTGTTTTTGTGGTTGCCTGAGTATTGTCGGAATCGTTAAAAAGCACGATTCCGACAATATTATTTACAGGATATTTTCCGTCAATAGCAAGTTATTTTTGGGCGAACCCTTAGGGTCTGGAAAGAAATAACTTGGATTTTCCGTTTCCGAACTGTATCACACCTTTAGCCGGTTTGACATCCCCGAAATCCTCACCGTAGCCCTGCTACGCTTGCGGTTTCGTGAATATCAAACCGACTAAATCTGCAACACATTTCGGATCGGAATTACCCAAGTTATTTCTTTCCAGACCCTTATCTCAACTGCTATGGCATTGATCCGGATTTGATGTTAGTATCTAGATGTATTGGAAAAACAAAGTTTCGCTTGTTCGTACAAGATTTGGATCACCGTCATTCCGGCTAACTACATGCCGGAATGACAAAAAAATAAATTGTTCTGTGTTTTTGCCCGAAGGGCATCATGTACTAGTCTGTCGGTGGGCACAGCCCACCCTATGATTTGAGGAACCAAATTTCTCGCACTCACGTTCCTGCGTGGGCGCAAGCAACTTTGTTAACGTGCGATGAATCAACTCAACTCCAGGATAGAAATCCGTGAAGGGAACCATGTTTCCTTTAATTCGGATTATTACGAACTGTTTGCTTCAGAGGGCCTTGGTTCCTTTGATAGTCTGTGGCGAATCGAGGGCGGGGAGGTTGTTAAGGAGATTGAGGACCGTTCGGTCGTGAAGTTTGAAGTTCATGCAAAAGATGAATTAACTGAAACTGAAAAAGGGCCGGCTGTTCGAGTATTTTATTTTAAAAAACATGCGAGGGAAAGGGCAGGGCGGTTTGGTCTTTCCGAAGGCGTCAGGGAATTTGTAAATCTATGTGATTTTCGTAAGGCCGGATTGGCAACCGCGGAACCGGTTGCCATGGGAGAACGTTTTGTAACCTCTTCTCTTGTAGAATCTTTTCTTATTACCGAGGATTTTTTCCCATATGTCTCGCTTGAAGATATCGTGCGCAAGCAGCCTGAGATTTTAAAGGGTGACGCAAATCGGGAAAAACGGAGGAATATTCTAAAAGAGATAGCCGCATACGCAAGGAAGATGCATAAACATGGATTCAATCACCGGGATTTTAACGCAACACATATCCTGATACATGACATTGAATCAAAAACGCCGCGGATCGCCCTTTTTGATATGCAGCGGATTGACAGGAATCCGTTAAGCCGTTTCCGCTGGGCGGCAAAGGCCCTTGCAGAATTGAATTTCACCCTTCCCCCCGAGATTTTTCCGGAACAAGAACGCTTTTTTCTCTTCTTGTCATATAAAGGCCGAACAAAGATGAATTCGATCGATCGGCTGCACTGGGAGTGGGTCAAGAGAAAAACAGCCCGTATTGCAAGGCACACGTATAAAAGGTGGGCAAAAAAAAGGGTGCCGGTACATGAAAAAGATCTCTCTTGAGGAATATGAGTTACTTACCCGTGGCGCTGAATTGATCCGGAAGGACAAGTATGGCGACAGGGTGCTGCTCACTCCGGATGGGATGTTTGTCAAGCTTTTCCTTTTAAAGAGACTGTTCTCGTCAGCTCTCTTTTTTCCATATGTCCTGCGTTTCAAAAGAAATACGATTTTACTCCGGAAACTGGGGATTCCCACGGTTGATGTGAAGGAGATCTACTATGTGCCTGCCACCAGGCGTTATGTGATGATCTATCCGTCGCTGTCCGGAGTCACTCTGCGCGAATATCTTGAAGAAGATGAAAAGAACAGGGGGATAATGGCGGATGTAGCCCGGTTCCTGGCCGAACTCCACAACAAGGGTATTTATTTTCGGGCCGTTCATTTCGGTAACATCCTGGTCCTTGCAGGCGGGGGATTCGGCCTGATCGATGTAGACGCCATGACAATTAAAAAAAGATCCTTAGGTCCCTGGCGCAGGGCCAGGAATTTTAAGCATTTTTTTAAATACCGGACGGATTTCAAAGAGGTCCGGTCTTTTGGTTTCCCGGAGTTTTTAAGGCGTTACCTTTTCCACTCCAAACTCTCACCCTTTAACAGAAAATGGTTCCTCAACCTCCTGATATTCTGCAACCCGGAAACTGCTGAATTTCTGAAAAGGTCTTCCCTTGATAACGGATTTTGGGGAGGCGACGGGTGATGGGTGGCATGGACAAACTTGTTTGTCCGTGTCCCCTTTTTTGTTCGGCAACAAGACGATTTCATAAATGCGCATGACTCGAATCATTGAAGCGCCGGAGAATTTTTTCCTCACTTCGTATTGACGTTTTACACGGACAAACAAGTTTGTCCATGCCACCCAATCAGGCGTTTACAAAAAAACGATGCAAGGGTTTCCTCCCCGAAATCCGTAATAATCAGAAAAAAAAGGCGGATCCGCGTGGTTCGGATCCGCCTTTTTGGGTAGGAAATTGAAGTCTTGTTTCAGGTTACTTTACTTCAATTTTTTTGGGTTCTTCTTTTTCAGCCTTCGGAATCGTGATTCTCAAGACCCCGTCCTTGTATGAGGCGTCGATTTTGTCGGCTTCAAAATCGTCAGGCAGCCTCAGTGTTCTTTGGAAGGATCCGTAGTGACTCTCGACGCGGTGGCAGCATGCGTCTTTTTCTTCAAGATCCTTTTTCTTTTCGCCTTTGATTGTGAGCAGTCCTCCTGATGCTGTAATATCAATGTCCTTTTTATCAATACCAGGGGCTTCAACTCTCAGCAAGACTCCTTTATCATCTTCAGTTATATCAATACTCGGCAACCATTCGCTCTTTTCAATAAAAGGAGTCCCTCTTGCAAATTCTTCAAAAAATTTGTCAAAGGCTGTGTTAATTGGTAAACCAAATAGACCATTCCCTCTTAGTATCGGCATTAGTGCTGTCATGATCAGACCCTCCTTTGTATATGGTTAAAAAGTGAAACTTGTTTGTTTCGTTTGAATAAAAATATAAGCATGGTTTAAGGCAGATCAAGAGTAATTTTATAAAATTTCAAATTTTTTTGGGGGGGGAGTCGGATCTAATGCTGTGTCTGGTGAGCCGTAAGTTTTTCTAATTTATTGAAATTATTGAGAACTCTTGGCTGTCGAGTTGTTCAATGCCCAACAGGCAATTGGGAGCATTCGCATTTTCTGGGAGCATTCACATTTTCTGACAACAAGCTGAAAAATGAAAAAATATTGCTTGTGACTTAAAATTTCCTGATTATAACGGATTTGGGGGAGGCGATGGGTGATGGGTGGCATGGACAAACTTGTTTGTCCGTGTCTCCTTTTTGGCTCGGTGACCAGGCGATTTCATAAATGCGCATGACTCGA
>JAYEJK010000371.1:0-2140 GCA_034660535.1 Thermodesulfobacteriota bacterium
ACTGTTACGGATATTTGTTCCGGAAAAACCTTTCTTCCGGACAGTTGTATGCAATATTTCAGAAAATCCGTTATGTTAATTGGGTATGATGATTATGTCAACAATTAACAACTGATGGTCTCGTAAAAGGTCTTAGGGTCTGGAAAGAAATAACTTGGGTAATTCCGATCCGAAATGTGTTGCAGATTTAGTCGGTTTGATATTCACGAAACCGCAAGCGTAGCAGGGCTACGGTGAGGATTTCGGGGATGTCAAACCGGCTAAAGGTGTGATACAGTTCGGAAACGGAAAATCCAAGTTATTTCTTTCCAGACCCTTACTTCGTGAATCCGTCATTTCAACCATAATAGGGAGAAACCGTATGCTTTCGGCAAATTACACGGGAAAGATTTCTCCCTACGGTCGAAATGACAAGTTGTCGGGACTTCTGCGAACGCTTTCGGACTTTTTACAAGATTAACAAAAAAAATGCGCCGCAAATGTAAAAGTTTTGTAAAAGTTTATTCCCCGGATTGACGAACCAGTGGCTGACCGATAAATTGGTCCTCCTTGCCTGGCGAGTTCTATGGCAATTCCAAAATAAAAACCTGAGGAGATAACTTCTCAAAAACTCGGGGTAATTCAAAATTATCAAAAAATCAGTAAGTTACAATTTATAGACAGTTCCGGAAGGACATAGGAAATTATGACTTATCCGAAAATCATTCAGGGCGGCATGGGAATAGGAGTTTCGAACTGGCGTCTGGCCAGGGCCGTGTCGCGAACCGGACAACTGGGCATGGTCTCAGGCACATGCCAGCACATGGTGCTTGTAAGGCGCCTGCAGGATGGTGATCTTGGCGGACATTACCGCCGGGCCTTTGATCATTTCCCTGTTCAGGAATTTATCAGCGAAGTAATAGAGAAATATTATATCTCCGGCGGCAAATCCACAGAAAAACCTTATGCGAATGCTCCGGTTTTTGTTCAAAAGCCGGGGCATTTTCTCCAAAAACTGACCGTGCTTGCAAGTTTCGCCGAGGTATTTCTTGCAAAGGAGGGCCATGATGGCCTTGTAGGAATCAATCAGCTTGAAAAAATAATATTGCCCAATATTTTTTCCCTGTACGGGGCAATGCTTGCAGGAGTGGATTATGTGATCATGGGGGCCGGCATCCCGCGGGAGATTCCCGGGGTCCTGGACCGACTGGCCGATCATAGGGAAGCCACTCTCAAGCTGCATGTCATAGGGCAGGATCCTGAAGATGATTACAGTATCAGGTTTGATCCCAAAAAAATTATGCCGGACTTTCTTCCTCCGCTCAAGCGGCCGAAATTCCTTGGAATTGTGTCATCGGTTACGCTTGCCCAGATGCTTGCCAGGAAGTCCACGGGCAAGGTTGACGGTTTTGTTGTGGAAGGGCCGACTGCAGGGGGGCATAATGCGCCGCCACGGGGGAAGGTAGCTCTGGATGAAAAGGGCGAACCGGTTTATGGAAAGCGTGACAAGGTCGACTTTGCCAAGCTAAAAAAAATTGGTTTGCCGTTCTGGATCGCCGGCTCTTATGGAACTCCGGAGAAGCTGTTGGAAGCGCTTGATCTGGGAGCAAAGGGGGTTCAGGTTGGGACTGCTTTTGCATTTACGGATGAGTCCGGTTTTTCCCGTAAAATCAAGGATCATGCCATTTCATTGGCAATCAGTAACAAGGCTGAGGTTTTTACTGATCCCAAGGCATCCCCTACAGGTTTTCCCTTCAAGGTCCTTTTATTGGATGGTACCCTTTCCGAAAAAAGGGAATACAATGCCCGTCCCAGAAACTGCGACTGCGGTTATTTGAGAAGTATGTATAAAAAAAAAGACGGCGCTATTGGTTATCGGTGTCCCGCGGAACTCGAGGACCTGTATCAAAAAAAGGGAGGGAACCCTGCTGATACAACCGGGCGAGTCTGCCTGTGTAATTCACTGCTGGCAAATGTCGGCATCCCGCAGATACGGAATGACGGCTATATTGAAAAAGCATTTGTCACGTGCGGAAACGACATTACTTCACTTCCAAAATTCCTTAGAAAGGATAACACGGCCTTTTCAGCAACTGATGTTGTAAAGTATCTCCTGAGTCTCACTAACCCAGATAAACTGGAAATTTTTAAAGGTCCTGGA
>JAYEJK010000372.1:0-2132 GCA_034660535.1 Thermodesulfobacteriota bacterium
TGGACTATTTTCAGTACCCCCCTGAGGGGTATAAGTGCCTTAAAACATGTAGCACCGCAGGCGTCACATATAACTTCAGAGTTTTTCTGCCACAAAAAACAAGAAAATTACCACTAAGGCACTAAAGCTGAGCCTAATTTTGCTTAATTTATTTTCTCTCTGTTCCTAACTGATATTTCGCAAACTGATGATTTGTAACCGTTCAGAGGTGCCCCATATTTTGCAGACTCCTTAAGAATGTAATCGTTCACAGGCGCTCCATATGGGCGCTAGCAGTTCGGCTCACTATATAATATGTGTGGTGAGACGGGCTGATCGCGTTCAGGTAAGCGAGCCTGCGAGACTCCGGATGGAGGGCCTGTGAACGATTACGCGAAAAATCGTAGATGTTGCTCGTAAGGGGATTGAAATGATAGAGAATAATCGAATTTCGGACGTTCTTTCCGGTGAGTATATCGGCAGCATTCTTTTTGGCAATTATTCGGAAAAATTGAAAAATCGTGTCGCTGAATGCATAACCCTCTTCCGTTTTTTTGAAGAATCAGGCCCACCCATCATACCTTATATCGCCGCATGGCAAGAGAATGAGAAGCGGATCTGGTATGAACACGTGGGTAGTCGGTTCCCGCTTTTGCTTGGTTGCAGTGTTTCTGAAATCGCCCAAGTCTTCCGTGAAAGCATTATTGACCGCCGTGTTTACAGGTGTCGGGATCTGGATGCCAGGATAAAAGAGGTCGTTATCCCACAGAAGGAATTGGGCGTACACAGGAACGACTTGAGATCTGAGGGGAAAAAAAGCGGCGTAGTTGATGCCGTTTACAAGCTCGCAATTCAACACGACAAGATCATCTGGCTTAAAGATCAGGCAAATATAGAGATATTTGAGCAGGACAATATCTGTATTTCACTAGGTTGTCTGACCGTTGTGACTATGGAAATGGAGCTGAAAAGCTTACTTGAAAGGATCGGTTATCTTGATGAATTGACGCAACTTCCCAAGAGAAACGCGCTGCTTCGGATTTTGGATATAAATATAGGCCAGATCCAGAGGAAACTGATCAGTGATTTCATTTTTTTGATGATTGATATTGATCATTTCAAGTCTGTCAATGACACATACGGACATCAGGCAGGTGACTATGTCCTGCAGACACTTGCGGAAGTGATGACAACAACGAAAAGAAAGGCGGATGAAATCGGTCGCTACGGCGGAGAGGAGTTCTATGCATTGTCGACCGGCAGCATCAGGAACGGCTTTGAGTTTGCAGAGCGGCTGCGTCGTCGGATTGAGGCCGCCTTAATTGAGTTCAACGGCCATGAAATTTCGGTCACGGTATCCATAGGAGTGGCTTGTGCCGGTGATCTTGCGCAATTAACCCATGATAAGTTGATCGAAAGGGCTGACAAGCGGCTGTATTTAGCCAAGCAGAGCGGAAGAAACTGTGTGGTCTGGAATGATAATCCGGCTAGATAAGGATTAAAATGCCGGCCCAAAATATGTAAATATTTTTGAGCAAGTCCTGAGGGTCTGTCATGAAATAACCATCACATTTATGCATCCCTGCTTCAACCCGTCTTTGGATGATCCTCAATCACAAAATCCTCGACATAGCCCTGCTATGCCTGCGGTTTTGCTCAATCGGCTCATCCAAATACGACATAAATCAGGGCGCCTAAACGTAACACTTATTTCATGACAGACCCTAAGAGATAAACTCTCAGATTAAAAAAGATTGCAAGAATTTTAAAAAATTTTCCTTGATCATGCCCATTATGTTTTCATATAATCATAGAACTTAGAACTTAATTCGCTTCGCTCACAATTGGAATAAGGGTCTGGAAAGAAATAACTTGGGTAATTCCGATCCGAAATGTGTTGCAGATTTAGTCGGTTTGATATTCACGAAACCGCAAGCGTAGCAGGGCTACGGTGAGGATTTCGGGGATGTCAAACCGGCTAAAGGTGTGATACAGTTCGGAAACGGAAAATCCAAGTTATTTCTTTCCAGACCCTAAAGGAGAGATAAAAATGAAGCTGGGTATTAACGGCCTTGGCCGCATTGGAAAACTGTCGATCTGGAATCAAGTAGGAAGAAAGCATTTCTCAGCCATTGTCGCAAATATCGGCAGGG
>JAYEJK010000373.1:0-2131 GCA_034660535.1 Thermodesulfobacteriota bacterium
CGTGATTACATTAAACACCAGGAATTGTCAGACAAACGTCAATTAACCTTACCAGAGTTCGACTAAACAAAGGCCCCTTCCAGGGGCCCTCACAAAGCTACCGGCTCCGCCGGTAGATATTTACTTATCCCGTGGGATGCGGCATATAAATGGTCTTTATACACAACGGTATAACAGAAGACATAGATGTGACGGTCCTTTATTTAAGGGTAGATACAAGTCTGTTCTGGTGGGAGGAGATGGTTATCTGCTACAGGCATTGAGGTATATACATAAAAATCCTGTTAAGGCAGGGATTGTAGATGCTCCCGCTAAATATACCTGGTCAAGTCATAAAGGGTATCTTTCTGCTGCGGAAAAATGGAAATGGCTTTATAAAACAACACTTTTATCCATGCTGTCTCCGAACCGGAAAAACTGGTTAAAAATGTATAAAAATTTTATGCGGGATAAATCAGATGTTTTTTATTCAGAAATGATTGAAAGAAAAAGATGGCCTGTATGCTATGGTATTTCTGAATTTGTTGACTGGATTAAGGGATCTTATTATGCACGTAAAATTGATGACGATATACCGCAATCAAAAGAACTTGCACCAGATGAAACATTAATTCTTAGATGTGTGTGTGAATATTATAAAATAACCAATGATACTTTGATGAAATCAAAAAGAGGTGAATTTAACGAGCCAAGAAATGTTGCAATATATCTGTTTAGTGCCTTAGTGGTAATTTTCTTGTTTTTTGTGGCAGAAAAACTCTGAAGTTATATGTGACGCCCGCGGTGCCACATGTTTTAAGGCACTTATCCAGGACCTTTAAAAATTTCCAGTTTATCTGGGTTAGAACTTTGAGACACGATAGTCTGAAAATTATCGGTGAATCATTTAATATCAGAAAATATTATACCGTCAGCAGCGTGATTTCACGATTGAAGCAGTTATTAAAAAAAGATAAAATAATTAAAAAAAGGATTGAATCTATTAAGAATTTGATTAATAAGTATCAAGAACAGACTTGACCCTAAAACCTTGTGGTTAGTGCACTAAAATCTGAATTTAAAAAAGAGCTTGACAATAAAAATATATCCCTGGTTACTACGGGATCATTTGCCAGAGGGGAAGCGAGCGAACATTCTGATTTGGACCTTTTTGTCATTGCCAAGAATTCATCGTTCCCACGCTCCAGCTTACTCTCGTTCCCACGCTCCCGCGTGGGAATGCATACCGGATTGAACCAATGGGCAGAAGCCGCTATAAAATTACCAAGACCAATTCACCTCATTTCATGACCTGCACAGTATTGCACTGGATTCCGGTTTTCACCCGCCCGGAAACAGGCAC
The DNA here is from genome assembly GCA_034660535.1 of Thermodesulfobacteriota bacterium. Lineage (GTDB taxonomy): Bacteria > Desulfobacterota > Desulfobulbia > Desulfobulbales > DAOVYS01 > DAOVYS01. The sequence continues at coordinate 1,343 of JAYEJK010000373.1, forward strand.
AATACTATTGGACTCTCTGCGTTTTCTGATCCGGGATGGAATGAAGCTTTACGCATACGTCATCCTTGAAAACCATATCCATTGAGAAATTCACAAAAAAAGTTGACGGTACCCAATGCAGAGTTGTACTATAAATTCTACAAATAGAATGAATCTCACCAAATAAAAAGGCAATTTAATGCGTTTAGCAAGCTGTATCTTATTAGTAGTTATATTGCTTTCTTTTTTCTCTCCATTGGCTGCATCCTATGCTGAAGAGGACAAAACGATAGAAAGCACGAATATAGTGTTGACTCCCGGGGATCAGATGATTCTTAGGGCCATTGATAAGATTAATGGGCGCATTGATAGGATTAATGAGCGTTTCGATAGGATTAATGAGCGTTTCGATAGGATTAATGGGCGTTTCGATAAAATTAATGAGCGTTTCGATAATTTGTGGATCACCATGTTGGGAGGCTTTTTGGGAGTAATGGCATTTATAGGCGGCATCGTATTCTGGGATCGACGTACTTTTCTGAGATATGCCAGGGAGGACTGTCGCATCGAAATAGCTGACGACAGGCAAAAACTGGAAGCTGTGCTCGCATCTGTGAGAAAACTTGGCAGCCAGTTTCCCGAGGTGCGCGAAGTTTTGAAGGGTTTTGGCTTATTGTAATGTAAGGGAATTTCTAATAAATAATCTACTCATGCTTTAAAATATTTAATGTTACCTGAAAAGACAAATACATCAGAATTTTTGTCCGACTGAAACACTACTTTCAAAAAATGAGAGACAAAAGTAAGAGA
>JAYEJK010000374.1:0-8891 GCA_034660535.1 Thermodesulfobacteriota bacterium
GCAAACCCATAAAAATCAATCTGCTGCGATTCCTGAGAGGAGAACAAAAATTTTCCGGCCCGGAAGAGCTTGCCGGTCAGATTGCAAAGGATATCAGCAAGGCAAAAGAAGTTCTAATGTAATTAAGAGCGGTAATCAGAGTTTATTTTTACGTAATCAAGAGACAGGTCGGACGTAACTACGCGGCAGACGGAAGGTCCTGCGTTTAAGTTGATATTTACTGTAAATTCTCTCTGTTTCAGGACCCTTGTCGCCCGGACCTCAGCCTCCAATCCCAGCCCCATTCCGTTTTTAACCATTTGCACATTGTCAAAATCGATATCCACGCTGTATGGATCAAAAATTGCGCCCGATCTGCCGAGCGCCCCCATTATCCGGCCCCAGTTGGCATCTTCTCCGAAAAAAGCGGTTTTTACAAGGCTGGATTCAGCGACCGTGAAGGCTGCCATGCGGGCATCTTCGTCATTCCGCCCGCCTTTCGCCTCTATTGTGACAAGCTTGGTGGCGCCCTCGCCATCTGCCGCCATCTGCAGGGCAAGATCCTTTAACAAGTCATCCAGACCCTCCTGAAAGACCTGCATTCCGGAAGGATTATCCTTGCAAATTGTGCTGTTTCCGGCCTTTGCGTTTGCAAGGATCAGGGCTGTGTCGTTGGTGCTCGTATCTCCATCAATCGTGATCAGGTTAAACGAGCAATCCACACTTTGTTTCAGCATGATTCTTAACGCATCTGAAGAGATATCACCATCGGTCATGACAAAACAGAGCATGGTGGCCATATCAGGCCTGATCATGCCGGCCCCTTTTGCAAGACCAAGGAGTTTTACGTCCCTGCCCCCCACTGCAAGGGTCCGAACTGCGGTTTTGGGAACCGTATCCGTGGTCATCATGGCCTGGGCCACATCCATGAATCCGTTCGGAGACAGATTCGCGGCCATCCGGCCCATGACCTTTTCAAACGGCGCCGCTTTCAACTGTTCTCCGATCACGCCGGTCGAGGCCACAAGAACCATCTCCTCAGGAATCTTGAGGGCTCTTGCGGCAAGGGCCGAGGATTCCAGCGACATTCTCCGCCCTTTATCACCGGTACAGGCATTTGCAATTCCTGAATTTACAAGGATGGCCCGGGCCTGTCCGAATCGGAGTCTTTCCATATCCAAGAGCACAGGCGCCGCTTTCACTATGTTGGTCGTAAAAACACCGGCCCCTGCAGCCGGGACCTCGGAATAAATCAGCCCGATATCAAGCCGGTCCTTTCCACGGATGCCGCCGTTGCCGGCTGACGCCAGAAACCCCCGGACCTGTAAATCATTACTGTTCATTTTCCCTTTTATTCCTTCCTGCCGCAGCACCGCTTATATTTCTTTCCGCTGCCGCACGGGCACGGGGCATTTCTTCCGATTTTTTGACCTTCACGGGTTACAGGTTTCCGCCCTCTTTCACCATCTCTGCGGTTTGTCCGCGTCTGCTGCTTTTTCCGCCGCTGTTCCATGGACATCTGTTCAACTTCTTCATCCTGAACCAACTGGATACGGAACAGGGTATCAACTGTTTTTCGCTTAACAGCCTCCATCACGGCCATGAACATATTGAATCCTTCCTTTTTGTATTCATTCAGCGGATTCTTCTGGCCATACCCTTGAAGACCGATTCCCTCCTTGAGATGATCCATATTCAGGAGGTGTTCCTTCCAGTAAGTATCTACCATTTGAAGAAGGACGTAGCGTTCGAGCTGGCGCATGGTCTTTTCCCCTACGGTTTTCTCTTTTTCCGCATATGCATCCTTAACCGTGGTCAAAAAATTTTCTGCAAACTCATCCCGATTCAGATCCCTGCGCGCATCTTCTTCCCAGTCGAGAGGAAACCCGATTTCCGCCTGCAAACGTTCGGAGATGCCTTCCCAGTCCCAATCCTCGGAAGGCATCTTAGGCTTAACAAATTCATCAACTATCCCCTCGGTTATATCAGACATCATGTCCTCGATCACATCCTTCATATCGCTGCCTTCCAGGACTTCGCGACGCTGGCGGTATATCACCTCGCGCTGCTTGTTCATGACGTCGTCATATTCCAGAAGATGTTTACGAATATCAAAGTTGTGACCCTCTACCTTGCGCTGTGCATTCTCGATCGCCCGGCTGATCATCTTGTGCTCGATCGGCTCGTCTTCCTCCATTCCGAGCTTTTCCATGAAACCTGAAATACGGTCCGACCCGAAAATCCTCAGAAGATCATCCTCCATGGAAAGAAAAAATCTGGAAGATCCTTGATCCCCCTGGCGGCCGGAACGACCGCGAAGCTGATTATCGATCCGGCGCGATTCATGCCGGCTCGTGCCCAGGATATGAAGCCCTCCGAGTTCCTTAACCCCTTGTCCAAGCTTGATGTCTGTGCCGCGGCCCGCCATATTGGTGGCAATGGTGACCCTGCCCTTTTGGCCTGCCTCGGTTATGATCTCCGCCTCTTGTTCATGATGTTTTGCATTCAGGACCGAATGTTTTATCCCCTTCTTTTTTAACATCCCGGAGATCTTTTCAGATGTCTCGATGTCGATCGTACCCACAAGCACAGGCTGTCCCTTTTCATGCAGTTCCCGGATTTCCCTGATCACGGCCCTGAACTTGGCATCTATGTTTTTGTAAATCAGATCCGGAAAATCGTCTCTTATCATCTTCATGTGCGTGGGTGTCATTACCACGTCCAGATCGTAAATTTTCTTGAATTCAGGGGCCTCTGTATCGGCTGTGCCGGTCATCCCGGCCAGCTTTTCATACATTCGGAAATAATTCTGAAAAGTGATCGAGGCAAGGGTCTGGTTCTCCCGCTCTATTTTCACGCCCTCTTTGGCCTCCAGAGCCTGATGCAGTCCGTCGCTGAAACGCCTGCCCGGCATTGTCCGACCCGTAAACTCGTCCACTATTACAACCTGGCCGGCCTGGACAAGGTAATCCACGTCACGATGAAAAAGGACATGCGCCTTTAAGGCCGCATTTATGTGATGCAGCCATTCGATGTTGCTCGGATCATAGAGATTATCCAGGTTTAAGAGACTTTCACCAAGCGACACGCCATCTTCGCTCATGGACACGGACCGGGCCTTTTCATCAAGGGAATAATGGATATCCTTTTTAAAATTCGGAATAATACGATTTACTTTTGCATAGAGTTCAGTGGACATGTCAGCGGGACCGGAAATAATCAGAGGCGTTCTCGCCTCGTCGATCAGAATGCTGTCAACCTCGTCCACTATTGCGTAGTAAAAATCGCGCTGACAAAAATCCTGCTTGTCAAATTTCATGTTGTCGCGCAGATAATCAAATCCAAATTCGTTGTTGGTGCCGTATGTAATGTCGGCGTTATAGGCATCCCTGCGCTGTTCATCGCTCATATCGTGCAGGATCTTACCCACGGAGAGGCCCAGTGCATGATAAATTCCGCCCATCCACTCTGCATCACGCTTTGCCAGATAATCATTCACCGTGACCAGATGTACGCCTCTGCCGGTCAATGCATTAAGATAAAGAGGCATGGTGGAGACAAGGGTCTTTCCTTCGCCGGTCTTCATTTCGGCAATGGAGCCGTTGTGCATCACGATGCCGCCGACGAGTTGAACATCATAGGGCCTCTCGCCCAGGACGCGTCTTGCAGCTTCCCTGGCAACGGCAAAGGCCTCATAAAGCAGATCATCCAGGGGCTCGCCCTTGGCAACCCGCTCCTTGAATTCAACGGACTTGGCGGCAATTGCAGGATCATCGAGCTTTTGAATTTCAGGCTCCAGGGAATTGATCCTTTCCACCTGTGGTTGAATTTTTTTAAGAACCCTTTCGTTTTTAGTTCCGAAAATCTTGGTTAAAAGATTGGCAATCATTTAATTGATACTCCTGAAAAAATCAGAATATTTACAGACCGAGATTTTTTGTAATATTTCCACACAAGCCGAATATTTACATATGGTTGGAGGAAAGCGCGTCTCACGCACTTTCCCAGATCATGGCCTCTTCGTTGCAATCAGGGAATTTGGGGCACTGAATACAGTCACTCCAGACCTTGTGTGGAAGTTCCTTCTTGTCTATTGACTTAAAACCGAACCGTTTGAAGAAGGTGGGATTGTACGTCAATGTAAACACCCGGTTTATCCCGAAAGCATCAACATCGGCAAGGCATGATTTAACCAGCCTGGTTCCAATGCCCCTTCCCTGATATGAATCGCGTACGGCAAGTGAACGGATTTCGGCCAGGTTCTCCCAGCAGATATGAAGAGAGCATGCCCCGGATAATTTTCCCTCGGCCGGGCCGCCCGCTTCATCAACACAGACATAAAAATCCCTGAGATGGTCGTAGAGTGAACTCAAAGAGCGTCCCAGCAAAAGGCCCTTTTCGGCATAGTGATTCAGAAGATCGTATATTGCCTTAACGTCTTCCATCCGGGCGCGACGAAATATCAAACAGGCACCAAAAATATGTGTTGATGAAAAGTAACTGCTTAGGTATTAGGAAGGACAAGAATACCTAATACCTAACCGTACAAGTTGCAAAAATTTAGAATCATACTGCAGTATGTGAAACAGGTCAAGGAATCCGGATCTTTGAAGTTGGAACCAGGGTTATGTAGACTTGGGTGCTTTCGTCGTTCTCCAGTCTGACCGCCTCGGCATTGGCATCAGCCAGTTTGTCGAATTTTCCTATCAACACCCTGTAATACGAGTCGTCAGGTCCCTCAGGGGCAAGGAAAAATGCCTCGTATTCCTTTGCAAGCCAGTTAGCTGCAACTTTTTTTGCCCGACCTATGTCGGAAAAAGCGCCGACCTGAAGTGAAAAGATGGATGGAACCTTATTTGTTGAAACCGCGGATTCAAGGACCCTGTCAACCGGGGGAGAAAATCGTACTTCGGCCCCTTTGCCGGAATCACCTCTCAATTTCGGCGGCAGAGAATCTCTGATTTTTGAAAACGGCAGAGCGCTGCCCAAGTCTATTGAAGGCTGAAGAACCGTCTGCCCTGCCCAGATTCCCAGAAGAAACATCCACAAAAAAATACAAAAACAAAGGATTCCAAGGCCAAGCAACCCGCCGATACCTAGTTCGAAACGGATAGTCCATTTTTTCTTTTTTCTTTTTCCTACAGCCATGTCAGGGAGTTTTACATGGTCTCCGGGGCCTTGACCCCGACCAGGTTCAGTCCATTTTTTAAAACAATGCGCAGGGCCTGTACGAGCCACAATCTTGCCTGGGATAACGGAATGTCATCAGAAATCACCCTGTGCTTGTTGTAGTAACTATGAAACTGCCCGGCCAGTTCCTGAAGAAAAAAGATAATCCTGTGAGGCTCCAGATCAAGGGCGGAATTTTTCACCAGGTCAGGATATGATGCTATTGCCTTAAGAATATTTAACTCCTCGGGCAGTTCAAGCAGGTGAAGCGGGGCTGAATCAACAGAAAGAAATTCGATATGTGCTGTTTCCTTATTTTTCTTTAAAATGCTCGTAAGCCTTGCATGCCCATACTGAACATAAAAAACCGGGTTCTCCTGGCTCTGGGTGGTTGCCAGGTCAAGGTCAAACTCAAGCTGACTGTCGGCTTTTCGCATAAGAAAGAAAAAACGCACCACATCCGGCCCGACTTCGTCGAGCAGTTCATCGATTGTAATAAAATTTGCCTTGCGGGTGGACATCTTGATCTGTTTGCCCTCCCTCATAAGCGTTACAAATTGATGGAGGACCACCGTTACCTTTGAGTCATCATAGCCAAGAGCCTTAACACCTGCCAGGACATCCGGCACAGTGGCGATATGGTCTGATCCGAATATATCCACCATCCAGTCGTATCCGCGTCTGAATTTCTCACGGTGGTAGGCAATATCAGGCAGCCTGTATGTAGGTTCGCCTGTGCTTTTAATTATCACGCGGTCTTTTTCCTGACCGAATTCAGTAGTCTTAAACCAGACCGCCCCGTCACTGTCGTACACGAGTCCCTTGTCCCTCAGGCAGGATACCACGTCGTCAACAAGGCCGTCCTCGTAAAGTGAGCGCTCATTATAATAACGATCAAAATGGATTTCCATACGGTTTAAGGTGTTGTCAATATCTTTAAATATCGCCTTTTCCGCCTTTTCCTTAAAAACCGTGACATCGTCCGTATCTTTCAGAGAGTCGCCGACCTCGTCTTTAAGGCTTAAAGCGATATCATTTATATATTCACCCTGGTACCCGTCTTCGGGAAATTCGAAGGGAACACCAAGTTTTTCCAGATACCGGGCTCGGGTGGATTCGCCGAGCACCCTCATCTGGCGGCCGGCATTATTATAATAATACTCCCGTGTCACATCATGTCCGGTTGCGGCAAGGAGCCGCGCGACGGCATCCCCCAACACCGCCTGCCTGCCGTGCCCGACGCTTAAAGGGCCTGTTGGATTGGCGCTTACAAATTCCACTAGAACCCGTTTGCCTTTCCCGATGTCGGCCAGGCCGAAATTTGATCCAGCCTTACTCACGGTCCCGGGCACGGATTGCCAGACAGCCTTGTTTATAAAAAAATTAACAAATCCGGGACCCGCCACTTCAACCTTTTTCAAGAGGTCGGTGTGAGACGCAAGCAGATCAACAAGCATACCGGCCACGTCGCGGGGTTTTTTCTTTTCCTTTCCGGCAATGATCATTGCCATGTTGGTTGAAAAATCGCCGTGCGAGGCATGCTTTGGTTCCTCCAAAACATATAGGCCTTCCGCAGCGCCGGTCCAGAGCCCCTGGTCCATGCCATCGATAAAACACTGATCCAATCTTTTCTTAAGACGCGCTTTTATCATAATTTATTCATCATTCATCAGAAGTACACCCTTCTGTTGCTGTTGCCGAACAGGCACAGGACTTCGTAATTATTGGTCTCAAGCCAGCCTGCCACTTCATCGGCGGTGATTTCATCCGCATGCGAATCCTCCGCAGACTCCTGCCTGCCCATCAGCGTCACTTCGTCGCCGACTATTACACCCGGCAGATCCGTGATATCAGCCAGACAGAGGTCCATGCACACCCTCCCGCGGATGGGGGCGCGGCAGCCACGGATCAAGACTTCAGCCCGGTTTGAGAATTTTCTTAAATACCCGTTATTATAACCCACGGGCAGTACCGCGAGACGGGATGGCCGATTTGTAACATAGATGTGCCCGTAACTTAAGCCATATCCTTCCGGGACCTCCTTCACCTGAATCACCCGGGTCTTGAAACTCATGGCAGGCCTTAAGGTCATAAGCATCCGATCTTGTATGCTGTCGGACGGATAACAGCCGTATAGGGAGATGCCGGCCCGGACCATATTCAGGTGCGCTTCAGGATAACGAATTATTGCCGCTGAATTGGCCATGTGCATGATTTGATCATTCCTGCCTGAATCCGGTATCCGACTTACAATCGATTTAAATTTTTTAAACATACCAAGTGTTTTATCATGATCCGGGCCGTCCGCCATCGGAAAATGGCCCAGCACACCAGCCGGAAAGACGCCGTTCATGCTTTCCATGGCCGAAATAAACGGGAGTACCTCATGAGGCATTATCCCAAGCCGGCCCATTCCGACGTCGATTTTCAGATAAATACCCAGCTTTACATTCATCCTTTCCGCATGGGCCGACAATGCCTTCACGGTTGCCGGATCAAAGACCACGGGAGTTAAGCTATGTTTAATTAACTCGTCAAACGCGTTCTCAGGCGCTCCGACGAGTATTACCACCTCACCCGACACACCGGCTTGTCTTAAGATTACACCTTCCTCAACCTCGGCCACGCCAAAAGATCTACAACCGACGGAGTGGAGAAGCCTTGCAGTCCGTACAGCGCCATGGCCGTATGCATCGGCTTTTACGACCGCCATAACGCGCACCAGGTTTCCTACTCTATTTCGGATGGTTATAAAATTTTCCCGAATGGCGGAAAGATCTATTTCAACACTGTTATAAGAGACTGCCGTCATGGTTATTCGCACCTGTGAACGCTTATAGGGCAAGGGGTTTTGCGATCCGGCAGGGCTTTTGCCACCCAGGAATCGGTTACAGGCGCGAGGAGGACAAATAGCAGGGCGATTTAACCGACGAGCAACGCAACCGTGCGGGATGGATCAGCGAATTAAAATGTGAAATTGTTTTTGAGCGAGCCCTAGCGAGCCCTAAGGAGAGGACAATCGATGATGGGCCGGCTGGTCGAAGTGACCGCGGAAAAGACGGGTATTATGGATTTCTTTGTGTCAGCGCCGGAGTCTCTTTCCGCCCGAAGAACGGCGCTTTATCAAAGTAAACGTTCACCTGTTAAATAACATAGACCTGCCGCCATTTCCCGGCGGCAGGTCTATGGTCAATGCACCGGCTAAGGTAATGAACCGGATTAGACCTCGGAGACGGTGATTGCGCCTTCAGGGCAAGTCTCTACACAGGTTTCGCAGCCTAGACATTCATCCGGATCAGCCGGGTATGCATGGCCGTCTTTCATTTCAAGAACGGAAGCAGGACATGCGCCTACACATTCTTCGCAGCCTTCGCATTTGTCATTATCAACCTCAATCTGCCATGCCATAATTACTACCTCCCAAATTTGATTTTAAAATACAGCAGAATTAATCTCTCAGATTTTTTTCAAGATTTATCACATTCCCTATGTAGGATGACAAGAGATACATTCCTCTAATTCAACACTGTTTTTTTGTCAATAAAAATTTTGTCGCTTGCCCTGATATTTTAACGGATTGTTATAAAGCTCTTAACAGGAGCGTAATAACCTCCCAGTGAACTGAAATTATAAGCGGTTCAGGGGTTCTGGGTTTTCAGTATTTTCAGGGGGTCACTGAATAAAATTCGCTTCCTTACCCCTGCTCTTTACCCATAAATCATAAGCCACGCAGGGTCCATTTT
>JAYEJK010000375.1:0-2126 GCA_034660535.1 Thermodesulfobacteriota bacterium
TTAGGCAATTTCCAGCTTTCATTAGCGGTTGAATTCTGCTAAAAGACTACTGTCGTAAATTTATTTTTTTGAAAACCTTTGAAAGCTATGACAAAAAAAATTGATAAAATACCGCCTTTGTCTGAGAAAAAACATGTATTGCGCGGCATTGTCGTGGCAGGCCTGAGCGGAGGATCGGGCAAAAGCGTGGTGGCTGTCGGCATAACGGCAGCCTATTCGGAACAAGGGCAAAACGTAATTCCGTTCAAAAAAGGGCCGGATTACATAGACGCCGGCTGGCTGCATCTTGCGGCCGGAGGCCCCTGCTACAATCTTGATCCATTTTTGATGACCGAGAAAGCCCTTGTGGAATCGTTTCAGTCGCATTCCGCGCAGGCGGACATGGTGGTCGTGGAGGGAAACCGGGGATTATATGACGGCGTGGACTCTGAAGGAACCTACAGCAGCGCCGAACTGGCGTTAAGCCTTGGTTTACCGGTTTTATTGGTGGTAGACTGCACCAAGACGACCCGCACTGTCGCCGCTATGGTGCTTGGCTGCCTGAAATTTGACAACAGGGTGGACATCAGGGGCGTGGTACTGAACAGGATCGGAAGTTCCAGACATGAAAGCATTGTCAGGAGGTCGGTGGAAAGATACACGGATGTCCGGGTGCTGGGCGCAATACCGCGAATGAAAAAAGATGTCTTTCCCATGCGCCATCTTGGCGTGACTCCCTATCTTGAGCATGAAGAGGCCGGCGGGACAATTGCCTTCCTTGCCTGCAGCGCCCGGGATTGCCTGGACCTGGCTGCGATTGAGGAGATAATGGCCGAAATTCCGGCTGTCTTGGATACTCCCACAACCCCAGACAAAGGGGATCAATCAAAAGTGCGCATCGGCATTATAAGGGATGCGGCTTTTCAGTTCTACTATCCGGAAAACATCGAGGCCCTGGTCAAGGAAGGGGCGGATATTGTTGAGATCAACGCATTAACCGATCCCGAACTTCCGGATACGGATGGGCTTTATATCGGCGGAGGGTTCCCGGAGACGAACGTCCGGCAGTTGTCGGCAAATATCTCGTTCAGGAAATCAGTAAAAAAGCAGGCACAAAACGGGCTGCCGATCTACGCGGAATGCGGAGGACTCATTTACCTGGGAGAGAGCATGGTCCTTAAAGGCGTTGAGTTCCCGCTGGCCGCCGTATTTCCAGTAAAATTTTCACTTGAAGAGAGACCGCAGGCCCACGGATACACCATCCTTGAAGCATCTGCTGAAAATCCCTTTTATCAGAAATCAACCTTGATAAAGGGCCATGAGTTCCGGTACAGCAAGATAGTGGACTGGGATGGAGATCCTGACAAGCTTGCGTTTTCAGTCAACAGAGGAGTCGGCTTTGCAAACGGCAGGGACGGCCTGGTATTCCGCAACGTTCTGGCCCTCTATACTCATGTCCACGCAGTAGGAACCCCGGAATGGGCAAAAGGACTGGTTCGAAAGGCAAGGGAATATAAAAAAAATAGGGCTAATGTAACTGATCACAGGGTAACAAAAGCCTTGCCGGATCGCAAACACCTTGCCCTGTGATCGCTTACAGGCTAGTGAATTGTTTGTTGTGAACCCAGGACTTTCATTTCTATAGTCCTTTTCCTGTGCTCCGGGGGTTCAGGTTGGACCCAGTGGATAAACGATTCCATGACCCTGGAAAAATCTCCGTTGTCCTCCTTGCACTTGTCGCAAATGCTGTATGCGGCATCTCTGTATATAATCACCTCGCTAGCCGGATCGCCGTTCTTGTCAACGGCCGCCATTTTTTTGCATCCACATTCCAGCCTGACAACAGCGACTCCGATGCCCTCCGGGCTGCCCTCCAGGATTCCTGCGATCATGCCCTCTTCATTTGCCATATTTTTGGTTTCCGGGCTTATGCTCTTTTTTTGTTTCTTTTTTTTTGGTTTCTGTTTCATAGTCTGTGTAAATAGTAATATGTTGTTTACGAATCATGAAGTTGTTAAAAAAATACTGATTATAACGGATTTGGGGGAGGCGATGGGTGATGGGTGGCATGGACAAACTTGTTTGTCCGTGTCTCCTTTTTGGCTCGGTGACCAGGCGATTTCATAAATGCGCATGACTCGAATCAT
>JAYEJK010000376.1:0-8841 GCA_034660535.1 Thermodesulfobacteriota bacterium
ATTGACGTTTTTTGCACGGACAAACAAGTTTGTCCATGCCACCCATCAGGCAGTTACAAAAAATGGTGCAAGGCTTTCCTCCCCCAAATCCGTTATAATCAGAAAAATTCCAGTTTATCTGGGTTAGTATTTGACATTGGGTATTTGACATTTGAAAATGGAGATTTCTCATAGTGAGAGGAGTAGTGGCCCAATGCCCAATGCCCAATGCCCAACGATAAATGACAATGAATTTGACAAAGATCGAGGTTGTGGTTCAAGTTGGTGGAACAGGCTTTCAGCCTGTGGAGGTGGAGGATATAGAAGCTTTACGGCAGAGGGCCTATGCTGTGATGAAAGACGTGGAAAGCTATTCCGGATACATGTCTTCGGTTAATGATGTAAAGATATTGAAACAGGAGGGCAATCTAATTATTACCCGCTGGGATGCGAAGATTGACGGATCGCCCTTCACCTGGATCCAGGAGGTTGAGTCAATCGATGAATCGCAGGAGATGATTTTTGAGGCTGTGGAAGGGGATTTCGATGTTTTTAGAGGTAGATGGTCTGTGGCGGAATCGGACGGCCGGGTGGAACTGAGGCTGCTGATCGAATACCGTTTGGGGATTCCGGTAATCGAAAATGTTCTGGGGCCTATACTGAAAAAGAAGGTTAAAGCAGACAGTGAATTAATGCTTGAAGCCCTTGCCGCGCAGGTGAGCAGGTGAGCAGGTGAAAAAGTGGGAAAGTGGGAAAGTGGGCAGGGGGAGCATTGGTCGAGCGGGATCGATGATAAATGATAGATGACAAATGACCAATGATAAATGAAAAGTTCGCTCTTATTGGGCATCCGTTTGATATTGATCACCTTTACAGGTACTTGAGTTACCATAAGCCGGATTTTAAAAAACCGCGAAGGGAACTCATGCTGAAGCTGTTTGAATGGACTCCTCCATATATAGAAAAAGAGGTCGAGATGACCTCTTTGGATGGTAATACAGTTCGGGGGAGCATCATTATGTGCCCTCTGCTTCCTGAAATGGTGCAGGATGATACCCGGAGCCATTTTAGATCAATGTGTGTTGACAAGGTTATTGCAGCCTTGAAACTCGCTGAAAGCAAGGGGGCAAAAATATCAGGGCTCGGTGGATTTACTTCTATTGCGGATGGGGATCAGGGGAGGCTTGTGGCTCGCAAAGTTCCCGGATTATCAGTGACCTCGGGGAATACACTCACTGCAATGGCTGCCGTGAATGGCGTAATGAAAGTCGGCCGGGTGCTTGGGGTGGATCTCTCGGCATCGACTGCGACAGTAGTCGGCGCATCGGGCGATATAGGAACGGCCTGCTGCCGGTATCTTGTCGCCAGGGTAAAGCGGGTAGTGCTTGTAGCACGGTTTGCTTTTAATCTGAACAAAATGGCGGAAGAGTTGAGGCAATATGGAAAGGCCGAAATCGTTGTTGAAAAAGATAATAAAAGAGCGGTAAAAGCTGCTGACATAGTTATCTCCGCCGCAAGTTCCGTTGCCCCTATTTTTTATCAGCGAGATTTCAAGCCGGGGGCCATTGTATGTGATGTCGGGTTCCCCAAAAATATCTTCGCGGATTATGACATGAAAAGATCCGACATTTTTCTCTTCTCCGGCGGCCTGTTATCTACACCATCGCCTCTATTTATACCTTATGACATGGGGCTCCCCGACCCTGGTGTGCTTTACGGCTGCTGGTCAGAGGCTGTGATCCTGGCTCTTGAGGGTCGTTATGAAAGCTTTTCAACCGGTAGAGGACACATCGTGCCCGAGAGAATGGAACTTATCTGGGAACTGGCCATAAAGCACGGATTCAGCCTCGCACCCTTTTTTTTCGGCAAAAAGATCTGGACGGAAAAAGATATGGATAGAATTAGATCATTTAGCATTGAGCATTGAACAGGCGAAGGGAGAAAGTGGGAAGGATAGAGTCCACAGTCCACAGTCGACTGTCGACAGTCGACTGTGGACTATCGACCGTGGACTGAGAAAAACCAATGATCAATGACAAATGATATATTGAAAACAAAGACCCTGTGCGAGGTGCTTCGGCATCGGGCTGAATATCAGAAAGATAAATTATTCTGCACTGTGGTTGAGCACAAAAGCGAGCAATCGATCACCTTTGGGGAGCTGTATGATCATGCCTGTCAATACGGCGGGGCGATGCGTTCTTTGGGATTGGAAACCGGGGAAAGAGTGGCGGTAATGCTTCCCACCAGCATGGAGTTTCTTTTCTCATTTTATGGCGCCATGCTGGCAGGACTGGTTCCTGCCGCCGTGTCTCCTCCATTTATGCCAAGGAAAATAGAATTTTTTGCCAAAGAGAGAGCCGGACTGCTGAATGGAATCGGCGCTTGTGCATTGATTGCTTCGAAACAGAGCGGGAAAGCGGCCGCGGCCATTAAAAGCGGCGTCCCCGGCATGAGGCATTTCTTGACTCCTGAAGATATAGAGCAATGCTCGCGCACCCTGGATCCGGATCTTAAAATTTTGCCGCAAGACATGGCAATGATCCAGTTTTCATCCGGTAGCGGGGGCCGGCAGAAAGGAGTGGTCTTAACCCATAAAAATCTGTTCAGCAACGTGACGGCAGTACATCTGGCCATGGGGACCGTGCCTGATGATGTAATTGTCATCTGGCTTCCTCTTTACCACGACATGGGTTTGATTGGTTGTGTCTGTCATGCCCTTTTTGTCGGATGCGAGCTGGTTCTGATGTCACCAAATACATTTATAGCTTCACCCGGATTCTGGCTGAGGGTTATGCATGAAAAATCCGGGACAATCGGAGTGGCGCCCAACTTCGGATATCAATTGTGTATTGACAGAAACGGCAAATTTAAACCCGGTGAAATCGACCTTTCCAGATGGCGTATGGCATTGAACGGCGCTGAAATGGTTACAGAGGATACTGTCGCGGGATTTGTTGAAAAATTCGGCCCCTCGGGGTTCCGCCGTCAAACCTTTATGCCTGTCTATGGTCTTGCAGAGGCCACCCTTGCCGTATGTTTTACACCTCCGAACACAGGTTATCTGACTGACAGGATTAACCTGAAGGGTCTTGTTACCAAAGGGATAGCAGAGCCTGCCGGGAATGGCGGGGGAAACATTTCGTTTGTTTCCGTGGGAAAACATATCCCGGGTGTAGAGGTTAAGATTGTTGATAAAACAGGGACGGAAGTGGGTGAGCGTGTTCAGGGAAGGCTTCTAACCAGGTCCTCATCAGTGATGTCGGAGTATTTCAACGATCCTGTTGCCACAGGTAAGGTCCTGAAGGACGGGTGGCTGGACACCGGTGATCTGGCATACCGGGTGGATGATTACATATTTGTTACGGGCCGTTTTAAGGATGTGATCATTAAGGCAGGCAGAAATTACAGTCCGGAACGTATTGAGCAGGCAGTATGGAGTGTGCCGGGAATCCGTAAACATTCCGTAGCAGCCTTTGGGGTCTTATCCAGGGACAAGGGTACCGAGAATATCGTTGTCATGGCAGAGGCAAGGGTACGTGAAAAGGAAGATTCCGGAAAACTGGTCCTGGCAGTCAAGCAAGCCATCTCAAAGAGGATTGAACTGACTCCTGATGAAGTTATTATCGTACGACCCCAGACTATTCCCAAGACAACAAGCGGGAAAGTTCAGCGCGCTCTTTGCCGCCGGCTTTATTTAAAGGGAAAGTGATTGTCAATTATCAATTATCATTGGAAAACGGAGATAGTCGATAGTCCATGGCGGAGAGATGCAGGGTGCGGACTAAGGGAGAAAGTGGGCAAAGGGCGAAGGGGATGAACCCAAGGAAACGCCATAAGCCTTTAACCCAAACAATAAATGACCAATGACCAATGACAAACGTCCAATGATAACAGAAGCTGATACTTTTAATGCACTGAAAAAAATTCTCCAGCGGGCGGCGCCGCTCAAGGTGGTTGTACCTGTATTTCCGGAGACATCCCTGGCCGATGATCTTGACTTTGATTCACTGGACACAGTGGAGATGTTAGTCGCTGTAAACCAACATTTTTCTATCAATGTGGATTTTGAGAAATGGATAGAGCAGGAATCGGAAAAGGATGGCACGCCTTTTACTGTCGGATCAATGTGCCGGTTTATCATGGAGACCTGTAAATGATAGTCCACAGTCCACAGTCCACAGTCCACAGTCCACAGTCCACAGTCCACAGTCCATGGTCCACAGTCCACAGTCCACAGTCCACAGTCCACAGTCCACAGTCCACAGTCCACAGTCCACAGTCCACAGTCCACAGTCCACAGTCCACAGTCCATGGTCAACTGTCGACTGTGGACTGTGGACTAAATAAAATAAACCAATGAAAACAATAAATTTTGGAATGAGAAGGGACTTGCAGGCGGATATAAGATATGAGCCAAATGCATGCAACGGTTATGTAATGGACCTTACGATAGGTTGCCCGCATCATTGTATTTATTGTATCTTTTCTCCGCTGGAGAAAAAGGTCTACAGCCTGATGAACCAGGAGTACAACGGCAGGGTGATGCCTTTGAAACTGGACGCGTTCATGGCCAGGAAAGAATACCCGCCGGTTGTCTATTTGAGCTATGCATCAGATCCGTTGGCAAAAGAGGCCGTTGAATCTACAATTATTGTGCTGAAAAGGCTTTTTGCCCATAATGTCGCTGTCCTCTTTATTACTAAAGGGGCGCTGACGGATAACATTCTTGAGGTCATTAAATTGAGGCCTGATCTTATGGAGATACAAATTGGGGTAACGGGCGCTGATAAAAAGAGAAACCACATTATTGAACCCGGCGCTCCTTCCTATGAGAAGCGATTGGATAATATCCGAAAATTATCGAAAATAACAGGGTTAGGATCGCTTGTTGTGAGGATTGATCCCCTGTTTCCTTTAATTGATGATACCGCGGAGAATATAAATAGAATTATAGATGATGTGAGCGTCCTTGGCGTTAAGGAAGCGGTTTTGGGTTATGTAATACTGACTGAGGCTATGAGAGAACATTTAAAAAAAAATAAGTACCTGAAAGAGTCTGTGTCAGCTCTTACGGAAAAGACGCCAACCATATCAAATAGATCTCTTTATTCATTTCCTTTTGCCCAAAAGGCAAGGAATTTTTATTTGTTTCAAGATATATGCCGGAAAAAAGGTGTAAACATGGCCACGTGCGGCTGTAAAGACCAGAGGCTTAAAGCGCTTTCAATTCCTTATTTGTGTCATCCGTTTTATAGAAAGAATATTCGGTTAGGAACGGGGACGAAATAACTTCCCATCGGGTGCAATACAAAAAAAGTTGCAATTTGTTTAACTTTGTTTTTCCGATACATCAAGAGGAGTGACGACAATGAAGATTTTTATACTGGCAATCCTCATCGCTTTCACGTCACAGGCAGTCTTTGCACAGGATCTGACGGTCATTGAGATCATGGAAAGAAATTACAATGTAAATCGCACCCAGGATCGATGCAATGAAGTGACCATGGAAATGTACAGCAAACACGGGAAAAAACGCATAAGAAAGTTGAAAATCACTTCAATGCTCTCGGAAAACGGGATAAACGAAAAACGGCTTATCCGGTTTCTTTATCCCCCGGACGTAAAGGGGGCCGGTTTTCTGGTTATTGAGCAAAGCGACAGAGATGACGATATGTGGCTCTATCTTCCCACTCTCAGGAAGAGTCGAAGGAAGCTGGCAAGCAGTAAAAAAGACAGTTTTTTAGGCACTGAGTTTTCATATGGAGATATCACAGGGCCCAGTGTTAGTGAGTATAATTACCGGATGAAAGAGGAAAAGGTGAATGAGCAAACAGCATGTCATGTAATTGAGGCTGTGCCCGCTACAGAAGATATCTTAAGTGATTACGGATATTCAAAAAGGATAGATTATATAAGAAAAGATAACTTCACAAGGATGAAGGCTGTTTTTTTTGACAAGTATGGAAAACTCTTAAAAACTCTTTCCTGTTTTGATCCGGTGGAGGTGGATCCGGAAAATCATAAATGGTTTGTAAAACAAAGGGAGATAGTAAATCACAAAAACGGCAGAAAGACCGTTCTGAAAATGGAGAAGATACAGGTTAACATTGGAATCAGAGAAAAACAGTTCACACTTCGCTATCTGGAAAAAAAATTCTAAGGGCTCGCTCAAAAATAACTTCACATGCCTTTGGATAATTGTTGCATGTTCCGTACTTTTTTTGTTTAGCGGCTTTTCATTTGCCGAGTCTTCAGATGAGCCGGTCCTGTGGAAGAATTTGGATATTAGTGGTTACATAAGAGGCGAGAGCCACATTCCTGCCATGGCCAAAGAGGAATCAGAGACGACTTTTGCATGTACGGCAGATCTTAAAGCAAATTATTTTTTCAATGAATATTTTTCCGCCTTTATTGAACTGCGAGGCAGGGCATACGGCATTGGAGATGATCCCGGCGCTAAACTCGACTTGAGAGATGGATATCTGAAATTTAACGGGGACTGTCTGGATATCATGATTGGACAGCAGATTATTGCCTGGGGACAGGCAGACGGGATCAATCCCACAGATAATCTATGTGCCAGGGACATGACCATATTCTCATCCGAACCGGATGATCAGAGGCGTGGCGCTCCGGCCCTGAAGACAGATTTATATATAGATAATTTTACAATAACAGGAGTGTGGCAGCTTTATAGAGAAAGTAAGGCGCTGGGTCCTTTTTTCCCGGAAAAGTTAGAGGTCAAACCCGGCAATAAATCAAGACCCTTAATAATATATCCGGCAGACCAGATAAATATCCTGTCTCCCGATCTTCCCGATAAAGATATCCGGGATTCTTCTATCGCCCTGAAATGTTCCGGCAATATAAGCAGTCTGGATTTCTCCATAAGTTATTTTCACGGGTATTCCACGTATCCTGATTATCAATATTTTAAAATTAAACACGGCCCGGGATATAAATTCGGCGCTGAGTATGACATAGCCCGGAAGTTCGACCGTTTGAATATCTTTGGCGCTGATTTTGCCCTTGCAGTTGATCCCTTTGTATTACGTGGCGAGGCTGCTTACATCAAGACAGGCTTTGATGATGAAAAATATCCGGAAAGGAGACAGCCGTATCTTCATTATGTTATTGGTCCCGAATGGCAGTGCACGGAAGACCTGGTTGTTTCCACCCAGTACAGCATGAAATACATTCCCGATTTTAAGACTGTCGAGGATCTGTTCGGCGCGGATCTTAAGGCAATGCATGAAGAACAGTTGATAAAGCGGGAAATCACCAGGTTTAACAGAAAAAGTCACTCAGAAGAGAGACGGGTTAATGACCAGCTTACATTAAGGGTGAGCAGTTATTTTTTGCAAAAAACGCTGATGATTGAAATCAAAGGGGCCTATCAATTCGACAAGGAGGAATACAGGATAAATCCTGAAATCTCATATGATATTAATGACCGGATAAATGTCACTGCCGCTGCCGGCCTCTTCTTTGGCCCGAAAGAGTCCCAGTTTGATATGCGGGGGAAATCATACAACCAGTTTTTCGTGGAAATAAAATACAGCTTTTAGCCATTATGTTGGGTAATGAAAACTGATAATGAATTATGGCTAAAAGGGATTTCGCTTGTTCTGGTTATCCTTTTTATATCAGCCTGCAGCGATAACAATGAGCATCTAAAGGCCTCCGGGGCAAAGGAGGCTGAGTCTCTTTTTGTCTTAAGCGGCGCAGGCCTGAAGTGTGTTCTCGACCCGCTGGGAGAAGAGTTTACCAAGGGAACCGGCATCAAAGTAGAGCATTCTTATTTATGTTCCGCAATGCTTCTTGCCAGTATGGAGTTGACACATAAGGGGGACGTCTTTGTCGCTGGTTCGAAATACTATTTTAACATAGCCAAAGAAAAAGGTTTGGTTGATGAAGAGCATGTGACCATAGGAGGTTATCAGGTTCCGTGTATCATGGTTCAAAAGGGAAATCCCAAGAATATTCAATCTCTTGATGATCTTTTGAAGCCGGGAATGAGATTGGGTGTCGGTGATTTTGAGGCCCTGGCTGTTGGGAGGTTGTCCGAGGCGATATTAAAAAGGGCGGGAATTTTTGATGAGTTCATGAAAAACGTGGTTATGGTGGGAGGAACTGCTCCGAAATTGTGTCTGCCTGTGTGTATGAACAGCATTGATGCCGCAATCAATTGGATACCGACAGCAAAAACTTTCAACCATTGTCTGGATATCGTCCTGATTAACAAAGAAAAGGTTATGTACAGTACCTTTCCTGTGGCTTTGACCAGGTATTCAAAAAATAAAGTGGAAGCAATGAAATACTTCAATTTTGTGCAATGTCCTAAGGCGAGAAAGATATTTGAGAAACACGGATTCGGCATCTATTTTGATCCGAAACCAGAGAAGTATTTTGAATAGGGCGCGGGTGGGAAAGTGAGCAGGTGGGAAAGTGGGAAAGTGTGCAAAAACCATACATTTATATATGCTCATGCGCTTGGTTGCAAAAATGGGCTACCAACTTAAGACGGGACACATCTGCAACCAGGCAAGTTGTAGGCCGTGTGATTTTTCTCACCTGCTCACCTGCTCACTTTCTCACCCGCTCACCCGCTTAGCCTTTAGTGCCTTAGTGGTAATTTTCTTGTTTTTTGTGGCAGAAAAACTCCGAAGTTATATGTGACGCCTGTGGTGCCACATGTTTTAAGGCACTTATCCAGGACCTTTAAAAATTTCCTGATTATAACGGATTTGGGGGAGGCGATGGGTGATGGGTGATGGGTGGCATGGACAAACTTGTTTGTCCGTGTCTCCTTTTGGGCTCGGTGACTAGGCGATTTAATAAATGCGCATGACTCGAATC
>JAYEJK010000377.1:0-8812 GCA_034660535.1 Thermodesulfobacteriota bacterium
GGGTTGATTTTACTCAGCGATTTTTATTGTTTTTTTCGGGACTATTTCCTGTTGACGAAGAAATGAATTCCGGTTTAAATTATATGCTTTTTTTGAGCATATGGACAACTGCTCAATTATTTTTTTTTAATTTACTACCTTTTAACGGTAAAGCCGCAAGAGGAGAAACACCATACTTGTATTACGGATTGTATCAATTGCTGGGGTGGTTTCTTTTGACAACCATTCTCCCCCTTTTTCTTCTATACATAGGTCTCACCGGCAGACATCGGGCCGGTCTCGGCCAGCGGCTGGGCTTTCTGAAACAGCTTGACTCCGCCACGGACCGCTCGCCCAGACTCTGGATCCATGCCGCCTCAGTCGGGGAAGTTAAGGCGGCACGAATCCTGATCAGTGAAATCAGAAAAAAACTGCCGGATGCGGCCATAATTGTTTCCACGATGACCGAACAGGGTCAGCTTGTGGCAAGACAACAACTGGACCCGGAAATCCACTGCATCTACGCGCCGATTGATCTGCCTGTTATTGCACGCCGGGCAATGCGGAAAATCCGTCCTTCCGTATATATCTGCCTTGAAACCGAACTATGGCCGAATATCATCATCCAGGCTATCAGGGCCGGTGTCAGGCCGATCCTGCTGAACGGCAGACTCTCTGAGCGCTCCTTCAGGCGCTACAAAAAAGTCCGTGGCCTCATGAAAGAGGTCCTGGCCCGATTTTCCGCAATTTCAGTCATCACGACCGACGACAAAAAAAAATTCACCGCCCTTGGCGCAGATCCTGAAAAAGTGGTCGTACATGGCAATGTCAAATATGACTTTGCGCCTGCGTCTTATTGTGCGGAAGAAACCGGTAAAGAAAATCTACCGCAAAGATATCGAAACAGACTTGAAATTGGGGATAACCAGCCGGTCCTGGTGGCAGGCAGCACCCACACCGGCGAAGAAGCGCAGATTATGGAGGTCTTTAAGGCCCTTGAAACAAGGGTCGGAGACCTGATCTTGGTGATAGCGCCCAGACATCTCAACAGGCTTGCAGAAATTGAGACCTTGTTTCAAGACCACGGAATCCGTTTTGACAGGCTCAGCAATATAGAGGATAACAACCGCAAGGAAAACGTGATCCTGGTGGATTCCATGGGCGAACTGGCAGGGCTCTATTCCGTGGCAACCTTTGTCTTCTGCGGCGGCAGCCTGGTCCCGCAAGGCGGACACAACATCATGGAACCTGCCGCATGGGGCAGGCCCGTGTTTTACGGTCCCAGTATGAAGGATTTTGCCGATGCAAAGGAGCTTCTTGAATCAGTTAAGGCCGGTTTTCAAATTTCAGGGCCGGGTGAACTGACGAAATCCATCTTGAATTTTATTGAACGTCCCGGCGAATACGAGGCCGCGGGACAAAGGGCCTGTGAAATCGCAATGGCCCAGCAGGGCGCAGCCCAAAAACAGGTTCAACTCATAGTTGACTGCCTTTCTTGCGAATGATGAGTGATGAATGATGAATGATGAATGATGAATTTCAAACAACTGGAATATTTTTATGAAAGCACTTGTTGCGCTTGAAGACGGAACGATATTTGAAGGCGAGTCTTTTACCGGTACTGGTGAAACTTCCGGAGAAATTGTTTTCAACACCGGTATGACCGGATACCAGGAGGTGTTGACCGACCCTTCTTACAAGGGACAGATCGTCACAATGACATATCCGCTGATCGGCAATTACGGCGTTAACCGGGAAGACATGGAATCGGAAAAAATTCACATGCAGGGTTTTCTGGTTAAAGAATACAATGCTGTTCCAAGCAATTTCCGCGCCACGGGTTCTATGGCGGATTTTTTAAAAACATATAATATACTTGGTGTTCAAGGCATTGACACCCGGGCACTTACGCGCCACATCCGTGTTGCCGGCGCTATGAAGGGCGTTGTTTCCACACTGGATTTAAATCCCAAATCCCTGACCAAAAAGGCTAAGGAATCAAAAGGCCTTGTGGGCCGCGACCTGGCAAGCGAGGTCACCTGCGTTAAGCCATACGGCTGGTCTGAATCAGGCCCTGGAGATCCGGATGTTTTTTCTGAATCCCCTTTAAAAACCTTTAAGGTCGTTGCGCTTGATTTCGGGTTGAAATACAATCAGCTCAGACTGCTGACAGAGAAGGGATGCGTTGTCCGGATCATGCCGGCGGCAACTCCTGCCAAAGAAATCCTTGCCCTTGACCCTGACGGCGTTTTTCTCTCCAACGGCCCTGGTGATCCCGCAGCAGTGCCGGTTGTGGATACTGTGAAAGAGATCTTGGGGAAAAAGCCTGTATTCGGGATCTGTCTGGGGCACCAGATTCTGGGGCTTGCTTTCGGCGGCACGACTTACAAACTGAAATTCGGCCACAGGGGAATCAATCAGCCGGTCAAGGACCTTGCCACGGGAAAAATCGAAATAACCTCCCAAAATCACGGCTTCTGCGTGGATATTGACAGCCTTGACCCGGACCAGGTTGAAGTCACGCACGTTAACCTTAACGACGGCAGCCTGGAGGGGATAAAACACAAAAAATACCCGGCCTTTTCAGTCCAGTATCACCCGGAAAACGCGCCGGGTCCTCATGATGCCGTTTACCTCTTTGACCGTTTCATTGATATGATGGATGAATGGAAGAAAAAACACGATCATGCCTAAACGAACAGATATAAAAAAAATTCTTATTATCGGGTCAGGCCCGATAATCATCAGCCAGGCCTGTGAATTCGACTACTCCGGGACCCAGGCGGTCAAGGCCCTTAAGGAAGAGGGCTACGAGGTGGTGCTGATAAATTCCAATCCCGCCACCATCATGACCGACCCCGAGGCGGCCGACCGGACCTATATCGAACCAATCACACCTGAGATGGTTGTAAAGGTCATTGAGCGCGAAAGGCCGGATGCGCTTCTTCCTACGCTTGGCGGCCAGACCGGTCTGAATACTGCCATAAAGGTTGCCGAAACAGGTAGTTTGGAAAAATACGGCGTGGAAATGCTTGCTGCGGATGTAAATGTCATTCAAAAGGCCGAGGGCCGCGAACAGTTCAGGGACGCCATGAAAAAAATCGGCTTAAAGGTCCCGGAAAGCGCCATTATCCACTCGGTTCAAGAGGCAAAAGCTGCTGCCGAGAAAATCGGTTTCCCGATAATTGTACGGCCGAGTTTTACATTAGGCGGGACAGGAGGCGGTGTTGCTTACAACAGCCGGGAACTCGAATCACTTGCAACGGCCGGGATTGATTTAAGCCTGAATTCCGAGGTCATGCTCGAACAGAGTCTGCTGGGCTGGAAAGAGTATGAGCTTGAGGTCATGCGGGACAAGAATGACAATGTTGTCATTATCTGCTCTATTGAAAATATCGACGCTATGGGGGTCCATACCGGCGACTCTGTTACAGTGGCGCCGGCCCAGACCCTGACTGACGTAGAATATCAGAACATGCGTGACGCATCCATCGCTATAATGCGTGAGATCGGGGTGGAGACCGGCGGGTCCAATGTGCAGTTTGCGGTTAATCCCAAAGACGGTGAACTCATGGTAATTGAAATGAACCCGCGGGTCTCGCGGAGTTCCGCCCTTGCCTCCAAGGCCACCGGGTTCCCGATTGCAAAGATTGCGGCCAAGCTGGCCGTAGGCTACACGCTGGATGAAATCCCGAATGACATCACCCGTGAAACCTATGCCTCGTTTGAACCGACAATAGATTACTGCGTGGTCAAAATCCCGCGCTGGACCTTTGAAAAATTCCCTGAGGCGGAAGACATCCTCACCACATCCATGAAATCAGTAGGTGAGACAATGGCTATCGGCAGGACCTTTAAGGAGGCGTTGCAGAAAGGATTGAGATCCCTTGAAATCGGCTGCACCGGCTTTGGCGCCAACGATAAGTTCAATCTCTCTTCTCTTGACCGGCATGGGCTGGTGGAGGGGTTGAGGAGACCCAACTCCCAAAGACTCTTCTACATTCATGAGGCCCTGAAACGCAACATGAGCATTTCCGAGCTTTTTGAACACACATCCATTGACCCCTGGTTCCTTTACAACATCAAAGAGATCGTAACCGCAGAGTCGGCTGTAAAGGAAATGGGATTTGCGGGTCTTAAGAGAGACGTTCTGTATAAGATAAAACAGTTAGGCTTTTCAGACCCGCAGTTAGCCTGGTTGACCGGTACCAGGGAGGAAGATATCCGGGAACTTCGTAAAAAGCTGGGCCTGACCCCGGTTTTTAAACTTGTGGACACATGCGCTGCTGAATTTGAGGCGTACACGCCTTATTATTATTCCACCTATGAAACGGAAAACGAGGCCAGGCCCAGCAACAGACGGAAGGTTATGATCCTGGGCGGCGGACCCAACCGGATCGGCCAGGGAATCGAGTTCGACTACTGCTGCGTTCATGCCTCTTTTGCATTAAAAGAGATGGATATTGAAAGCATCATGGTAAACAGCAATCCGGAAACGGTGAGCACGGACTATGACACCTCGGATAAACTCTATTTCGAACCTCTTACCAGGGAAGATGTCTTAAATATTATTGATACCGAGAAGCCGGAGGGAGTCATTGTCCAGTTTGGCGGACAGACACCCTTGAACCTGGCGGTTCCGCTTGCAGAGGCCAACGTACCGATCCTTGGCACATCACCGGACAGTATTGACCGGGCCGAGGACAGGAAACGGTTTCAGCAGCTTTTACAAAAACTGAACTTGATTCAGCCGGACAACACTACAGCCGAGACCCTGGACGAGGCCCTGTCAGCCGGAGTTGAAATCGGCTATCCCGTGGTTGTGCGTCCATCCTACGTGCTTGGCGGCCGGGCCATGCGCATTGTCTACAATAAGAACGAGATGAAGGAGTATATGACTTCGGCCATCAGTGTTTCTCCGGAACGCCCCATTCTGATCGACAAATTCTTAAAAGATGCCGTGGAATTGGATGTGGACGCCGTCTCGGACGGTGAGACCACGATCATCGGCGCAATAATGGAACATATAGAGGAAGCGGGAATTCATTCCGGAGACTCCGCCTGCGTCCTGCCGCCATACACCCTTCCGGCCGAATTAATTGCAAAAGTCAAGGAGGCCACCAGGGTCATGGCCGAAGAGCTTAAGGTGGTGGGGCTCATGAATGTCCAGTACGCCATAAAAGACGATAAATTATACGTCCTTGAGGTGAATCCCAGGGCCTCGCGCACGATTCCTTTTATAAGCAAGGCCACGGGTGTTCCACTTGCCAATCTGGCCACCAAGGTCATGATGGGTATGAAATTAATGGACCTTGGCCTGACAAAGGAGGTAGAAGTGTCCCATTTTGCGGTCAAGGAGGCTGTTTTTCCGTTTGACCGGTTCGATAATGTGGACACGCTGTTAGGCCCGGAGATGAAATCAACCGGCGAGGTAATGGGAATAGACACCTCGGTCGGACTTGCCTTTGCAAAATCACAACTTGCCGCGGGACAGCCGCTTCCGGATCATGGAAACGTTTTTATCAGCGTCCGGGACACGGATAAACCGGCAATTCTATCTATTGCGCATAACCTGGTTAAAAAGCTGGGATTCTCAATCCTGGCCACAAAGGGAACTGCAAAATTTCTGGCTGATCATGAAATACCATGCACCCCTGTATTCAAAATATCCGAGGGCAGGCCGCACGTGCTTGACAAGATACACGATAATGAAATCCAGTGGATAGTGAACACATCCATGGGGACCAGGACCACGGAAGACTCTTATTTAATCCGGCGGGCAGCCCTTTTTTACCATCTGCCCTATTCCACGACCACGGCTGCCGCGGAATCCATGGTCATGGCAATGGTAGCGCTTATGGAAAAGACCATGGAGGTTAAATCGATACAGGAGTATTTTTGATGGCGTTGTAAAAAATCCCAACTACCTCGACAATCCGGAAATTCACTTTCTTTTCAGGCTGGTGACTGGACTTTTCCGTCTTGATGACTTATTATAGTAATGTTTTGTAACAATACTTTTTCTTTAGGAGAAATCTCTTGAATTCGTTTTATAAAAATCTGTCAATGTGGCTTGTGATTGGTCTGACCATGATCGTGCTTTTCAACCTCTTTAGCAAGCCGCAGATCAGGCTTGTGGAAATGAGCTACAGTGATTTTATGGCAAGCGTTGAATCAGGCGCTGTAAGCCAGGTAATTATAGAGGGCGATGAAATCACGGGATCATCAACCGCAGGCGGTTCTTTTAAGGCCATTGCTCCACGGGATGTCGAACTTATTCCCCAGCTCAGGCAGGCCGGAGTAAACATCCAGGTCAAAAAAAAGGAAGAAACCCCCTGGTATGTAACAATCCTGGTCTCCTGGTTTCCGATGCTGCTGCTTATCGGCGTCTGGATCTTTTTCATGCGGCAGATGCAGATGGGCGGCGGAAAGGCAATGTCTTTCGGCAGGAGCCGGGCCAGGCGCATGGACTCTGAAGAAAGCAAGTTCACCTTCAAGGATGTGGCAGGCATCGATGAAGCCAAGGAAGAGCTTGCCGAGATAATCGATTTCTTAAAGGATCCGAAGAAATTCACCAAACTGGGTGGCCGAATTCCTAAGGGCGTACTCCTTGCCGGCGTACCGGGAACCGGCAAAACTCTGCTGGCAAAGGCAATTGCCGGGGAGGCCGAAGTGCCGTTTTTTTCAATAAGCGGATCAGACTTTGTAGAGATGTTCGTGGGTGTCGGGGCATCACGGGTAAGGGATCTTTTCAACCAGGGCAAAAAAAACGCACCATGCATCATATTTATTGACGAAATCGATGCAGTAGGACGGCACAGGGGCGCAGGCCTCGGGGGCGGCCACGACGAACGGGAGCAGACCTTAAATCAGCTTCTGGTGGAGATGGACGGTTTTGAATCAAGCGAAGGCGTGATCATCGTTTCAGCAACAAATCGTCCGGATGTGCTTGACCCTGCGCTGCTGCGGCCCGGCCGTTTTGACAGGCAGGTTATTGTGCCCATGCCTGACATAAAGGGCAGGGAAAAAATCCTGGAAGTTCACGCCAAAAAAATTCCGCTGGCCGATGACGTGGACTGGAAAGTCATTGCCAGGGGAACTCCGGGATTCACAGGGGCGGATCTTGAAAACATGGTAAATGAAGCCGCTTTGCTGGCTGCCCGGTTTGATGCGGAAAAGGTGACCATGGATTACCTGGAAAGGGCCAAGGACAAGGTGATGATGGGCGCTGAACGTAAAAGCATGCTGATTACGGACAAGGAAAAAAAGATCACCGCCTATCATGAGGCAGGGCACGCCCTGGTGGCCAAGCTGCTGCCCGGCACGGATCCTATTCACAAGGTGACTATCATCCCGAGGGGCAGAGCGCTCGGCCTGACTCAGCAGCTTCCGATCGACGAAATGCATACCCATGCAAAGAAATATCTCTTGAATAATATCTGCATACTGCTTGGAGGCAGAGTGGCCGAAAAGCTAAAATTTAACGAGATCACAACCGGTTCGGGAAATGATATCGAAAGGGCTACAGACATTGCCAGAAAAATGGTCTGCGAATGGGGAATGAGCGAAGAACTCGGCCCGCTCACATTCGGTAAAAAGGAAGAACAGATTTTTCTTGGCCGGGAAATCGCACAACACCGTGATTACAGCGAGTCCACTGCCGTTAAAATCGACGAGGTGGTTACAAAACTCGTGGTTTCCTCCCAAAAAAAAGTCACTGATCTGCTCACCGAAAATATAGCCGCCTTAAAGGACCTTGCCGAGGCCCTTCTTGAAAAGGAAACACTGGTCCTGGAAGATATTAATGCTATTATCGAGGCCCACGCTGCAGCCTAGATCAATTGAACCTCACTCCGATAAGACTAAACCATGCCAATGTGAAATGCGTCCGTGTCATGGGCATTCTGAACGTCACTCCGGATTCTTTTTCCGACGGAGGGATGTGCCTGACCCGGGAAGCGGTATCAGCCAGGATCGAGGATATGATTGCCTCCGGAGCGGATATCATTGATGTCGGCGGCGAGTCCTCAAGACCCTTTTCGGAACCTGTTCCTTTAGATGAAGAACTCCGGCGTGTAATTCCTCCCATTAAGGCCATCAGAGCAGATCATTCCATTCCCGTTTCCATTGACACCGTTAAGGCCGCTGTGGCCCAAGAGGCGATTGCCGCGGGCGCGGATATTGTAAATGATATCAGCGGGCTCCGTTTTGACCCTTTAATGGTGGATGTGATCCGTGAGGCAGGTGTTCCTGTGGTCATCATGCATATGAAGGGCATACCCGAGGATATGCAGGCCGATCCGACATACGATGATGTCATGGCGGAGATTGGAGACTTTTTCCGAGAAAGAACGAACTGGGCGGAAAACAAAGGAATCGACAGGGATAAAATCATACTTGACCCGGGCATTGGATTCGGCAAAACAGTTACCCATAATCTCACCATCTTAAAAAATCTGACCATGTTCCGGTCTCTCGGATACCCGATTCTGGTAGGTCACTCCCGTAAATCGTTTATCGGAACCGTATTAGACCTTGACGTGGATGAAAGGGATGCCGTCACGGCCGCTATCTCAGCAATGTGTGTGATGAACGGCGTGTCAATCTTAAGAGTGCACGACGTAAAGATGACCGTTCAGGCACTCCGTATGGCTGAAGCGATTTTAAACGTTCACCATGTGTAAAACACTCTGCGTGTTATCCTGACTTCCTCAGGGCGAAATTCTTCCAATTCCCGTAGGGGGCGAACACAAGGTTCGCCCGCCCCTACGGAGAACGCAACAATTATGGGAATAAAAATCGTTCTGACAATGGGACCGAAATATGAATAAAA
>JAYEJK010000378.1:0-2103 GCA_034660535.1 Thermodesulfobacteriota bacterium
CACTTCCCCCAGCACATTGACGGTTTTTAGTGCCTTAGTGGTAATTTTCTTGTTTTTTGTGGCAGAAAAACTCCGAAGTTATATGTGACGCCTGTGGTGCCACATGTTTTAAGGCACTTATACCCCTCAGGGGGGTACTGAACAGAGTCCAGGACCTTTAAAAATTTCCAGTTTATCTGGGTTAGATCAGGTAGAAAAAAATCTTTTCAGAAGGCTTAAACATTCGCCAGTGGTAGAAAAGGTTGAAAATACTCTGCCAAAACAATCCAGTTCCATTCGATTGTAAGGAATTCACAGGGTTAATATGGAATTTAAACCATTATAATGCACGAATAGCTGTAAGTATAATTAATTTTAAATAGATAGCCTTAGGGTCTGGAAAGAAATAACTTGGATTTTCCGTTTCCGAACTGTATCACACTTTTAGCCGGTTTGACATCCCCGAAATCCTCACCGTAGCCCTGCTACGCTTGCGGTTTCGTGAATATCAAACCGACTAAATCTGCAACACATTTCGGATCGGAATTACCCAAGTTATTTCTTTCCAGACCCTTATGCAAAATGGTCGTATCCCTGGAATGTTATTTCAGTGATTCGGCCGTCGCGATTAAGATGAACACCGTCCCTGTCAATAATCCTTCCAACGCAGTGGATTTCCTTACCGGTTTTTTTCTGTATCATGAGCGGCAGAGTCTTTTGCATATCAGGCCCGGTGGTGAAAATGAGGTGATAGTCTTCTCCACCCGTCAAGGCCCAATCTACTGTGGAACAATTGAGGCGGGATGCGGCTTTTATCAGCTCGTTTGAGACAGGTAGTCCGGATGCATCGATTTCAGCGCCGACCCCGCTTTCACTGCACAGATGTGCAAGATCCGTCGCCAACCCGTCTGAGAGGTCCATCATGGCATTCACATGGCCGCATTCGGCCAGAATATGGCCTAGATTAACCTGGGCCTCGGGATCAAGATGGGCCTTGATTAATTGTTTAAAGGATTCTTTGAAACCGGATTTTCCCAGTCTGCACAGTTCGAGTCCTGCAGCCGCCTCGCCCAGAGGTCCGGAGACCCATACAAGATCGTTTACCTGTGCGCCGCGCCGGTAGAGGATCCGCTCTTCTTTTGCCTGTCCCACAATAGTTATGCTAAATGCGATATCGTGCCCGCTTTTGACAGTGTCCCCGCCGATAAGAAGCACGTTATGAAAACGCAGCACATCAAGAAAACCTGACATAAAGCGGTCAAGCAGGGATTCAGGTGTTGAGGATGGCAGAGCAATAGAGAGAAGAGCGAATTTCGGGGTTCCGCCCATTGCGGCAATGTCGCTTATATTTACTGACGCACTTTTTCGGCCGACAAGCTCGGGCGGATGCCATGAGAGATCAAAATGTACGGATTCGGTGAGAGTGTCGGTTGTGATAAGCCATAGTTCATCTGTGCCGGAGCCGGAACGAAATACACCACAGTCATCACCAATGCCCTTTACCAGTTGTCCGGAATTCGTGATAGGAATCAGATTGCTGATCTTTCGGATTAGACCGCGTTCAGAGATGTCCAGGCTCGTCATGATTTATTTCACAACTCTTAACGCAGCCTTTTTTTTAGGCTTTAAGACCCTTTTGTCCGGCGCAGGCCCGGGCCCCGGCGCGGATTTTTCAAAATCAATCGCCTGCATGAACCTTTTGTCTCCTCCCATGGTAAAAATTTCTTCTCCTGAAAATTGTGGAGTTCGCAGGGTCCAGGTCATTTGCTGAGGAGGGATTGCGAGGGCATGCATGGTCACATGCCACCATTCGCCTTTTTTGGTGTCGTCCCTAGCAATATTCCGAATAAGGGCGTAGACAATGGTCCGTGGGCTGTCGGTGACGATCAGGACAATGTCGCCTTCCGAGGTGACCTTTTTGAAAGGGACAATTTTTTTCAGCTCTATTACAACCTGTTCCACTTCCGGGATATTAGTCATAAGGGTTCAGGGGTTAGGGGTTCAGGGTTCAGGGTTCAGGGTTCAGGGTTCAGGGTTCAGGGTTCAGGGTTCAGGGTTCAGGGTTCAGGGTTCAGGGTTCAGGGTTCAGGGTTCAGGGTTCAGGGTTCAGGGTTCAGGGTTCAG
>JAYEJK010000379.1:0-2095 GCA_034660535.1 Thermodesulfobacteriota bacterium
ATATGATTGCTGTCACAATGTGGACAGTTAACTTTTATGTAGCATGCCGGGGATGCTGTTAAGGTTGTTTCAGTGTCTTTGTTCATAGCTCACTCTGATGTTTAAAGGAATGTAAAAACACCTCATCCTTTATCAAATTGAACTCTTATTGTCTAGTACTTTATATCAAAACACACATTTAACCCACCACCGCTCATCCGAGCCATAAAAGCAAAAAAAGCCGGAAACCGCAGTATTTCTGCGACTCCCGGCTCTTTTACTGATGGTGCCGAAGGCCGGAATCGAACCGGCACGGGTTTTGCCCACTACCCCCTCAAGATAGCGTGTCTACCAATTCCACCACTTCGGCAAAATTGTCGATTATGACATTTAAACGTAGAGACCTATTGAGTTTTCCCCTGAACGGGATCGGCTTCCGAGGTTCTTTCAAGCGGCTTGTCAGGTAATTCCGACGGTGTCACTTCATGTGCCGGCGCCTCATTCTTCTCTGTCTCAGAACCAGGCAGCGGAATGGTAAGCGGAATCCGTTCCGCAGGTTGTTCCACCGGAACCGGCTCCGGCGCCTGGATGTCACTCACAACGGATTTCGAACCTGTAAGACCTGAAAAGTACGCCAGTGCAATCGAGGTTACCATGAAGATGACTGCCGCCGCTGTTGTTATTTTATTTAAAAGCGGCACCGGGCCTTCAGTCCCGAACATGGTATTGCCTGAACCGCCGAAGGTCGCTCCCATGTCCGCTCCCTTGCCGTGCTGCAAAAGAACAATGGCGACTATGAAAAAGCATACAACGATATGAATAATTAAAAGTACGGTTGTTGTCATTTGTAACGGAAATGAATAATGCGGTCAAATAAATCCGCTTTTAGTGATGCCCCGCCGACCAGTGCCCCATCTACGTCTTCCTGGGAGATCAAGGCATCGACATTCTCAGGATTAACCGAACCACCATACAATATTCTCATTTGGGTGGCAATATTTTTCTCAAACATGGAACCGAGGAGCCTGCGCAGAAATGCGTGGACATCCTGCACCTGTTCCACGGTAGCCGTCTTACCCGTGCCGATGGCCCAGACCGGTTCGTAGGCTATGACAATGGTTTCAGCCTGGTCAGCCGTCACTCCGGCCAATCCGGACCGCACCTGATTCTCAAGGACTTCCATGGTCTTACCGGCCTCTCTTTCATCCAGGGTCTCGCCGATACAAAAAACCGGAATAAGGTCGAACTCAAGCGCACCAAGTACGCGTTTGTTGATCATTGCGTCATTTTCACCAAACACATGACGTCTTTCCGAATGGCCGATAATCGCCATGCTGCAGCCTGTATCTTTGAGCATGACAGGAGAGATATCCCCTGTAAAGGCGCCCTTTTCAGCCCAGCATATGTTCTGGGCTGCAAGCTGCACTGACGTTGAGTCCCGCACAATACTGGAAACGGCTGCAAGCGCGGTAAAAGGAGGCGCTATCATTATATCCCGATCAACAACATCCGCTCCTGCTTTTACCACAGCCTCAGCCAGTTGTCGGGCCTCTCGGATTGTAGTGTTCATTTTCCAGTTTCCGGCAACCAGAGGTCTGCGTCCCATGTCTCACCTCCCAGGTCTTGATGGCGTTATAAAAAATACCATCTACTGCATTATAATAATTAGGGCTCAAGTAAAAATAACTTGTACATCTTCCATCTCATCTTCAGGCCGTTTTGGGCCGATTGCGAGGTTACAAAATCCTCAAATTAGCGCTGCTAGTCCTGCGGTTTTGTAACCTCACAATCGGCCCAATCCGACCTAAATCTGAGCGCAATATTGTCCAACTTATTTTTACTTGAGCCCTTATCCGCCCGTACAATAAAAAAATAAGGAATCACGAATATTGCCCGATTATGAATGGGCACTACTTAACCATCTATAACGTTATTCAAGACTTTTTACAAGATCATGACTTAGGGTCTGGAAAGAAATAACTTCCCATCCCTAACCCAGATAAACTGGAAATTTTTAAAGGTCCTGGACTATTTTCAGTACCCCCCTGAGGGGTATAAGTACCTTAACAGTTGCGTGTAACTATTTAAAAATATTTCACCCTTTTGATTTCTTGCC
>JAYEJK010000380.1:0-2090 GCA_034660535.1 Thermodesulfobacteriota bacterium
GTTTGACATCCCCGAAATCCTCACCGTAGCCCTGCTACGCTTGCGGTTTCGTGAATATCAAACCGACTAAATCTGCAACACATTTCGGATCGGAATTACCCAAGTTATTTCTTTCCAGACCCTATGTTACAATGTAAGCAATAATGCTTTTTCAAGGGGATGCCCATGCTTGACTTGGATAAACGGAAATACGTTGCTGTGAATCGTGATCACCTGCCGGCAAACGCTTCCGGGATCAAGTTTGATATCTATGCACGAATGACCGGGGATAAAAAGGACCGGCCCGTCCTTCTTTTCAAGAAAGATACGCCTTATGATGAACTAGTGGACATTCTGACAAATAAACATTTCAAGGAACTTTATATCCTTAATGCCGACAATGCAGAATACTGGATTTTGATCGAAGATTCGATGAAAATGATCATCAAGGATGAACATATCTCCTTGGATGAGAAATCATCATTGGTTTATAAGTGTGCAACTGAAACCGTCAAAGCGGTCTTTGAAGATCCGAGGAGCGGAGTAAATATCGAAAGGTGCCGAAAGGTCACCAACAATATTATCGACTTCGCACTGGACAACAAAGACTCCATCCCGAGTCTATTAAAACTTGGGTCCCACGATTATTACACCTTTACACACTGCGTGAATGTCGCTGTTTTCGCAATCGGTCTTTTCCAGTGTATTGGCCGGGGAACAGAAGATGAGTTGCGAGATTTTGCGCTCGGTTGCATTCTCCATGATGTTGGTAAGACCGATATAGATAAGAAAATACTTAATAAACCTGGAAAACTCACTGATGCGGAATTTGACCGGATTAAGAGACATCCGGTATTCGGAGCTGTATTGATGAAAGGCATGGTGCCTGATATTGCGCTGGATGTCATTCTGCATCATCATGAGCAATTTGACGGCCGAGGTTACCCGGAAGGGCTTACTGGTGATCACATTTCGGATTACGCCAGGATGTCGGCCATTGCTGATGTCTACGATGCCCTGACTACGAACAGGTCATACGCCAGGGCCAGGAGTCCTTTTGATGCTGCCTTGCTGATGAAAGAAAAGATGGTCGGGCATTTTGAGCAGGAAAAATTTATAGAGTTTATACATTTTTTAAGCGGCGACAGCAATAACCGGTGAGTCGAAAGTTTTTCTGATTTACACATGGTAAATGTTTCCCTCCTTATGAATCTGACTGTGCAGAAGAAATTCAATTTATTCCTCATCTGCGTTATTTCCCTTATTATTCAGACCGGCTGCGGTATGTTTTTCGAGAACGACACTATCCGCGGAGTCCTTGCCGGGACCGATGTCTATATAATCGAGCATCATATTGAACGGTACATGGACGATATGGAGGAATTTACGCGAAGGTTGTATTTAAGAAATCCAAAACATGAAATCAACCCCGCTGCCCGATAGATTAAGATCGATCGAATTTTTCACAGAATAGAGGGAGGTGATGATATCTATTCCAAAATGCCGTCAAACGATGTGTTAACCGCTGCTTTTGCCTCTGATACGGAAGAGGACAGGGTATATCTTTTAGGTCTCGGCCTGGTCCGGAGCATAGAGGAGGCATATGGATTCAGGAGCAGGAAATTTTTGCTGTGTGGACTTCAGATATCGCTGGAGCCTCTTGAAAGACTCCATTTTAACATCAGCCAGGTTAACTGGCGCCTGAAGACATATACGGATGAGAAGGGCGATTTCATTTTCCTCACATTTGGAATTGCGCCGAATGGATACGTCAATATGGGCTATGAAGTAATCATGACAAGAATACTTGCCAGGATAGAAGACGATATCTACATGCGTGGCGGCTTGCCCAAGAAATATGTTTTCGACGTTGCGACTCTCTTCTTGTCGATTGTCATTTGAATGTAATCGTTCACAGGCACCCCATCCAGAGTCTCGCAGGCTCGCTTACCTGCACGCGATCAGTCCGACTCACATAGGTTTAACTATAACAGCGTAGCGGTGTCATCACCGGCCTGCTGGAGTTTATGCCCTTCAGGGTGCACATATGGGGCACCTGTGAACGATTACATACGGAGGAGTCTGCTAACCCAGATAAACTGGAAATTTTT
>JAYEJK010000381.1:0-8714 GCA_034660535.1 Thermodesulfobacteriota bacterium
TTCTTGCAAGACTCAGAAGGAAGACGAAATGCTACAGTAAAAGTAAAAAAATGCTTCTGTGTTCCGTCATACTCTTAATGCTCAAATGGAACGATGGACTGTCAGCTATATTAAATTAACAATGCCGCCGGCTTTATCCTTGCCACCTAACGGAGAGGGTTGGTGAAACAAGGAATCTTTGCTCTGATTGATCGAAGCGTAGGGTTGGACCTTCATAAGATGTGACCTCAAAGAAAAATAGTGTACACAGTAATACACTGTATTCCAGGTTGATAAAATCTTATCGGCATAATATCCAGTCTTCTAAAGGGTTTTTCTGTTCTATTTGCTCTGTTGCATAAATAGTACCCCCTATTTTACTATTAGCCTGACGGCAATGGGATAAAAAAACCCGCTCCCGTATGAAGGGGGCGGGTTTTTTGTTTATGATGAAAATTCGATGACAGCGGATTCTGTTTTTGGTTTAAATATCGTAGTAAAGGTAGAATTCATATGGGTGCGGACGGAGTTTGACCGGGTTTATTTCTTTCTCGGTCTTGTAATTGATCCACATGTCGATAACGTCCCGGGTAAAGACATCACCCTTGAGCAGAAAGTCGTGATCCTCTTTCAGCGCGGCAAGCGCTTGATCAAGTGAACCCGGGGCGGATGGAACATCGGCAAGTTCCTCGGGCGAGAGGGAGTAAATATCCTTGTCAAGCGGGTCGCCGGGATCAATCTTGTTCTCGATGCCGTCCAGCACAGCCATCAGTATGGCTGAGAAGGCCATGTAGCCGTTGCAGGACGGGTCGGGCGTCCTGAACTCAATGCGTTTTGCCTTGGGCGAGTCGGAGTACATGGGAATACGGATTGCCGCGCTTCTGTTTCTGCTTGAGTAGGCGAGATTGACCGGGGCTTCAAAGCCCGGCACCAGACGCTTGTAGGAGTTGGTTGTCGGATTAGTGAAAGCGCAGACAGCGCTGCAGTGTTTTAAAATGCCTCCCATGGCATAAAGCGCATTCTGTGAAACACCTGCGTACTTTTTGCCCGCAAAGGTAGGCTTGCCGCCTTTCCAGATGCTTATATGGGTGTGCATGCCGGATCCGTTGTCCTCAAACAGCGGCTTGGGCATGAAGGTGACGGTCTTGTTGTGACGGTTTGCCACATTTTTCAAGATGTATTTGAACCACATAAGCTGGTCGCCCATCTGGAGCAGAGGCTTGAAGCGCATGTCGATTTCGGCCTGGCCTGCAGTGGCAACCTCGTGGTGCTGGCATTCCACGTCAATGCCCAAGTCTTCCAGAATCAGAAGCATTTCGGTCCGCATGTCCTGGAATTTATCCATGGGTGGAACAGGTAAATAGCCTTCCTTGTGACGGAGTTTGTAGCCCAGGTTGGAACCTTCGTCACGTCCGGAGTTCCATGCGCCTTCGATGGAATCCACCGAGTAAAAAGTCCCGTTGGAGGCCGAATCGTAGCGGATGTCGTCAAAGATGAAGAACTCAGCCTCAGGGCCTATGTAGGCAACATCGCCTATGCCTGTCTTTTTGAGATATGCCTCGGCCTTTTGCGCTATATTGCGCGGGTCCCTGGAATAGGGTTCGCGTGTCCCAGGATCCACGATGTTGCCGATGAACGTAATGGTCGGTTCCGCGAAAAAGGGATCTATCCTGGCTGTGGATGCATCCGGGATCACGAGCATGTCGCTTGCATGAATAGGCTGCCAGCCGCGGATACTTGATCCGTCAAACCCGAATCCGTCTTCAAAGCTCGATTCTTCAAGCTCACAGGCCGGGACCGTGAAGTGTTGCCACACGCCCGGAAAATCCGTAAAGCGAATATCCACTACCCTGATTTTTTTATCTTTCATCATCTTTAAGACTTGTTTTGGGGTCATCATGAAACTCTCCTCCTTGTTAGTTATAATTATAGTATTGAAATGAAAGATGCCGGTAAATTCGATAATAATAGCATAATTCGGGCTTATAAAACCTGCAAATTGTGTCCGAGCAAGGTATATATTTGAATTAGTTTGTATATCCTATCTCGCTGTGCTGTGTGAGGTCAAGGCCTTGAATTTCCTCTTCAGTCTCCACGCGAAGGCCGCCTGTAACAACCCCCACTATTTTCAGGATGATATAAGTGATAACCACTGAATAAGCAATGGCAGAAAAGGATGCGATTGCCTGGATCCCGAACTGGGCTGCGTTACCGAAAAACAGACCATCGGCTCCATCCGGGTTTACGGCAATGGAGGCAAAGAGACCGGTGGCCAGCGCTCCCCACAGGCCGCCTATGCCATGGATTCCGACTACATCAAGGGCGTCATCGTATCCGATTGTTTTTCGTAAGCACTGCCAGGTAGCATAATATGCCGGCCCCTAGTCCTATTGTCATTGCTGAAATCGGGCTGACAAAGCCGGCAGCCGGGGTGATGGCCACAAGACCGGCGAGCGCACCCGAAGCTGCTCCTAATGTTGTGGGTTTGCCCTGATATATTCGCTCAACCATAAATCCAGGCTACCGCCGCTGTGCCGGTTGCTATCTGAGTAGTAAAAAAAGCCGGCACAGCCGTCCCGTTTGCAGCTAAAGCGCTCCCCGCATTGAAGCCGAACCAGCCTAACCAGAGAATGCCCGCCCCTAAAACCGTCATTGGAAGATTGTGCGGATGGAAAGATTCTTTGCCGTAACCTGTGCGTTTGCCCAGGACAATGGCTGCAACCAGTGCGGCTGCGCCTGAGTTGATGTGAATTACAGTGCCGCCGGCAAAGTCAAGCGCTCCCATTGCACAAAGCCATCCTCCTCCCCAGACCCAATGGCAGATAGGAAGATATACAAAAGTGCTCCAGAGGATAGTAAAAAGGATAAAAGCGGAAAATTTCATTCGTTCTGCAAATGCACCGGTTATCAATGCAGGAGTAAGTATGGCGAACATAAGCTGGAAAGCGCAAAATAAAAGATGTGGGATCGTATCGGAATATGAGCCGACGGAAAGTCCCACATCTTTTAAGAAGAGCCAGTCAAGATTACCTATGAATCCATTGATATCGGGACCAAAAGCCAGTGAATATCCGAAGATAACCCAAGTAATAGATATAAGTCCCAGGCAAATAAAACTGTGCATTATTGTGCCAAGGACATTCTTGGAACGGACCAGGCCTCCGTATAAAAGAGGGCCAGTCCAGGGGTCATGAACATGACCAATGCTGTTGCTATCAGCATAAAAGCTGTATCTCCTGTATCCATATTTTTTTACCTCATCTATTCCAGTCTTGTCATGTTTTCCAGGCTGTCTGTTTGTTCGTATAAGAGCTGTGCCGTATGTCTGGAAGTATAAATTGCGGTCAAATTGTTTGAACTGACCTTGCAGTTCTGCAATTTGCGTGCCGGTTTGTTTGTGGAGGATGTAACATATTGAATATATGTCAATAACAGGACGGAGATCAGGTAGGGAAAATTTTAAACTCTAAAAAATATTACCTTTTTGAATAATTTTTGTTAAATATATTGCAAAAATGTAATTATTGGTGTGGTAATAGTCGCGTGATGTGAATACGGGATCAATAAATATTCATCAGAGGGCAAAAGAAAGAGGTTGAAAACGCGTGTCGTGTTACAAAACCTGTCGAATCCAAACAGACGAGAAGGGAATGTGTGGCGATTTAAACTACCGGCCTTATAAGTAGACGAACAAAAATGCAGCATATGAAAAATTTTACAATTTTGTAAAATTATGAGAGACGTTATGATATATGAAAAGATCATTTCAACCCCGCCCCCTGAACTTTTTACTCGTAACCGTTCAGAGGGGGGGGGGCACTATTTAGCAGACTCCTCCGTATGTAATCGTTCACACGTGCAGGTAAGCAAGCCTGCGAGACTCCGGATGCAGTGCCTGTGAACGATTACCTTTACTCATAGGGACGCATCACCCATATACCGCATGGGCAGGTGTCTCTGCAAAAGCCGCATGCAATGCATTTTTCATCATCCGAAACGTATTCGTACATCTCACCGTCCTGTATTTCCCTGCGGGATATGGCGTTAGTGGGACAAATAGTTTCGCAAAGATGGCAGTCCCGGCAGGAGCCGCAGCTTAAGCAGCGCTCGGCTTCCTCCTCAGGCGTGGTCCCCGGAGCAGGCTCGGGACAGTAATGAGAAAGCGTCAATGCATCAAGCTCTACGACCTTTTGTTTGAAAGGAGTCCATTCCTTGCCCGTGAGTTCGCAAACGATGAACTCGGCAGCGGTTTTGCCTCTGCCGAGAGCATTGGTGGCAAGGCCGGGTTTTTCCACGTCACCCACTGCAAATATCTTTCTGTCAGTGGTCCTGCCCGTTTCATCGGTCTTGATCCAGCTTCCACCGGCAACGTTTACACACTCGACGGTATCAGGCAAAAAATTTAAAGCCGGGATATCACCGATCGAGATAATAATGGTCTGGGCAGGGAATAGCTCTCCGGTGGATCTGACAAGGCCCTCATCCGTAACTTCCTTGGAAAAAACAGGCCAGTGAAACGTGGCGCCCAGTGCCTCTGCGGACTCCTTTTCCTTGCCGAACGCAAAAGGTTTCTGAATGTCGACCAGCGACACCTCTTCCGCGCCCAGCCGGTATGCCTCGCATGCCACGTCGCATCCTACATTGCCGGCGCCGATTATTACAACCTGCTTGCCCGTCTCAATCGGTTTATCGCTCTTGGCAGCCTTCAGGTAGTCAAGAGCCGTGATCACCCGTTCCGATCCCGGGAACTGTATACGCCTCGGCTCGTTTGTTCCGGCCGCAATAATCACGTAATCGAATTCCTTTTTTAATTCTTCGATTTTTGATTTGCTCACTGAAACCCCGAGGTTGACATGGATATTCGGCATGGAAGTAAAACGTTCGATCTCCTTATCCCAGACAGCGCGGGGGAGCCTGTCCCACGGAATGACCTGGGCAAGCTTGCCGCCCAGTTGATCCGCCTGTTCAAAGATATGCGCCTCAACCCCTTCCAGGGCCAGGTGCCAGGCAGCGCCCATACCGCCGGGCCCGGCGCCTATGATGGCCACTTTTTTCCCTGACGGCTTTTTTGTCTTGGGTGCGGGAATATCCATCACGGAATGCCCGAGCATTGCCACGTCAATACTCTGATCAACCATCTGCCTGGAGCAGTTCTGCATACACAGATTGGGGCAGATGGAACCGCATACCGAGGCCGGGAGCGGCGTGTAATTCAAAATAAGCTCGTATGCCTCCTCCACCTTTCCTTCTCTCAAGAGCCGGAGACGGTTCACCGTGGGGATGTGAATCGGGCAGTAAAATGTACAGGGAGCAGCATATCCCTTATTGGCCCAGAACGGCCGGCGCCTGCGGAGTTCTCCTGTCTCAATCAGGCCTATGGGGCTCCTGTTCAGTCCGGGAGCAAGATCGCTCAGCGGGTCATTGCCGCCGAACCCGGGATTCCATATCTTTGTGCGGAATTCCCGCATTGACATGAGGGCGTCCCATTTCAGAGATTTTTCGTGAGGCGGGATGGATATCAGCAACTTCCACTCTTCTCTGACCGACAGGGTGTCAAGGAGGTCGATTCGGCCAATAGACTTCAGGAATTTTGGAAGGTTTGAAACAAGCCATTCCCACTGTTCATCGTCCGGATCAGACTTGCGCACGTCTTTCCGTGAATAAGAATCATCAGATTCGCCCCGGTAGTAGATCCATCCGCCGACCGTGCCGACGCACGGTCGGTAACCGAGGACGTTTTTCGGATTTATCGGTTCCACGCCGCAGATAACTCCGATTCCGCCGCAATTGAATTCTGCAAATGTGTCACCCACAGACCCCAGGACCCAGAGTTCAGGCCTATCGTAATCCGGGTTCCACTTGGTCATGGTCAGGCCTCTTGCGCCTATGGAACCCTTTATCATGACCCGGCCCTGGGCCATGGCATTGCAGACGCCGTTCGTGGCGTCACTGAGGATCACGATATCTGCGCCGATATTCAAGTAACCCACGTCATCAGAAGCCGGTCTTTCGCATATAATGGTCGTGCCGGGCAGGCCCATGCATCCGAGCCTCTGGCCAGGCGGACTTTTTATCCGGACGGAAACCGTCTCACCTTCCCTTCTGAGGCGTCCACCGATGTTGTGCTGGCCGTAAGGTTCAAGAATCAGGTTGCCGGATTTCAGAACAGCCTCCTGGACCTGTTCTTCAAATTCCTTTGAGCTGATTCTTCCGCCCTGCTTATCTATTCCTTTAATAGTAATCGCTTCTTGCATCTCGCCCTTCACTGATTAACTCCTAAGCCGGCAGAGCCGGAAATTACGAATTAGAAATTATGAATTACGAATCGTGGATGATATCATTTTAAACCACCAGCAACTCACAACATATACGCTTTTGCCCCCTGCAAGAGGGGATAAACTTCAATGTTTTTGATTTAGGGTCTAAGCCGGTAAAGCCGGAAAAAGGATTCAGGGTTCTTTGAACCTTTGCACCCGGAACCCGGAACCTATAACGTTGACTACTAGCACATATACCGGATATGAAGCCTCTCGGCCGCTGCAGCGTCGTTAATGCCGATTGCGTCGGACATGCCGATGGGCAGACTCTGGGAACGTCCGAGGGGGGCCATGATTTTCTTGACCTCGGTATTGATTGCCAGGAACGTATCCACCACTCTCTGTGCGACCTGATCCGGATCAAGCCTGCGATACAACTTCGGATTCTGGCTGGTGATGCCCTTGGGACAGAGTCCGATGTTGCAGAGGTTGCAGCGGTTTTTTTCGCTTCCCAGGCATCCGGCTGCCGCCTGCATGATGTATTTGCCCATATGGACCCCGCTTGCCCCAAGCATAACCAGCGCCATACCGTTTTGGGCCACGTTTCCATTCTTGCCTATGCCGCCGGCGGCAAAGAGCGGTATTTCGTTTTGCCGTCCCTGAGCACAGAGGTCAAGGTAACATTCGCGAACATTGGAGGCAACCGGGTGGCCCATGGTATCCAGACTGACGTTGTAGGCTGCGCCGGTGCCTCCGTCCACGCCGTCGATTAACAGGGCGGATGCATACGGATTGCGGACCAGGTTGTTTAA
The DNA here is from genome assembly GCA_034660535.1 of Thermodesulfobacteriota bacterium. Taxonomy (GTDB): domain Bacteria; phylum Desulfobacterota; class Desulfobulbia; order Desulfobulbales; family DAOVYS01; genus DAOVYS01. The sequence continues at coordinate 7,049 of JAYEJK010000381.1, forward strand.
GACCGATTTGGCTGATGTGGAGCCGGAGATCTTGGGATATACCGGAACGCGGAAATTCCAGGCCATTGAAAGGGTCTGGATCATCTTCATTACGCTTTCTTCAATTGAGTAAAGCGTCTGATGTACCGGTGGAGACGGCAGGTCGACTCCCTCGGGTACGCCCCTGAGCCTTGCTATGAGCTTGCTCACCTTGAACCACATGAGCAGACCGCCGTCGCCCGGTTTTGCGCCCTGTCCGTACTTGATCTCGATCGCCGCCGGATCACATTGCATGTCGGGAATCGCCCGGACGATCTCATCCCATCCGAAATACCCGGACGCGATCTGCAGGATGATGTATTTAAGAAATGGGCTTCTTAAGACCCAGGGCGGGCATCCGCCCTCGCCGGTTGCCATGACCACCGGCATCCCGATTACCTCGTTTAAGTACGCAACGCCCTGGAGCAGGCCCAGCCACATGTTAGGCGATAAAGCCCCGAATGACATGGATCCGATGATAAAGGGGAATATTTCCCTGGTGGGCGGGATCCACTCGCCGCTTGCCTTGCGCTTCAGATACTCCTCCGGGGGCAGTATACGGCCCAGGATCGTGTTTACAAAAAACTCGTGACGCCCGGCGTCAAGGGCCGGGTCTGTGAGCATTGAAATCCTGTTAAAGATGATATCATCCAGGATCGTGGCCCCTGAGTTCTTCCGCCCGCCTCTTTTCAAGGGCTGGCCCTGCTGGTTGTTATGGAATCGTGTGCGGACGTCATTTGAATTAGGCACAGGGGTGATGGCCTCGTTCGGACAGACCATGGAACACATGCCGCAGCCCACGCATCTGTTGGCCATTCTGGTGCGCTGCCGGATTCCCACGAACGTACGGTATGTGCTTCCGCGCTTTTTCTGAAGGATATCAAGATTGGGCATCCTCTGGCGCCTGTGGGTCAGATAGATCGCCTGAGTAGGGCAAACGGACGTGCATCGTCCGCAGAGAGTGCAGCGGTCTTCCCTGTGATGGATGATCCAGGGGAGATCACAATATGTCAGGCTGCTTGGCGTAGAGGGTATGGATCGAATTGAGACCATATCTTTAACTCCTTTCGGTCTGGAGGTACAACTATCATATTTTCGCGCATAGGTTGAAAATCAAGGAATTTGTCACGGTCTGGGATCATGGCCTCAACCCCGCACATCTCGGATGACATGGCACACTCCCCGGGTTTGCCGCCGATTGTTGCGGGACGCAGCTTTTTGTGGTCCATGACCAGGAGGCATGTCTCGTCAGGCAGTGAGCCCATTACGCAATTAGGAACCAAAATAAATAACCTTTACATTTATCAGTAATTCCGGCACATATAGTGGTATGTTGGAGTTACCTGAGAATGCCAGAGCTATCAAAGAAGAGTTTGAGGATATCGCATACTCATTAGTGCCTTAGTGGTAATTTTCTTGTTTTTTGTGGCAGAAAAACTCCGAAGTTATATGTGACGCCTGTGGTGCCACATGTTTTAAGGCACTTATCCAGGACCTTTAAAAATTTCCAGTTTATCTGGGTTAGATGAACGCCGAATTCGTTTATGGTGCGCGGCCAAAGCTCGATCTTATAATAAAATATATGGCAGGGGCGGCGTCATGGCTGTTCATAAAGCAACGCATGTTTCCCGCCCGAGGATTTATCTTG
>JAYEJK010000382.1:0-8705 GCA_034660535.1 Thermodesulfobacteriota bacterium
TGATTCGAGTCATGCGCATTTATGAAATCGCCTGGTCACCGAGCCAAAAAGGAGACACGGACAAACAAGTTTGTCCATGCCACCCATCACCCATCGCCTCCCCCAAATCCGTTATAATCAGAATAATCAAAGGAGAAGATCATGCCGGAAAGGATTTTAGTCATTGATGACGAACTCGATATGCTGATGCTGTTGAGGATGATCATTGAGGATAACACCGACTATGAGGTGGAGACAACCAATAACCCATCCGAAGCCCTGAAAATGGTCATGGAAAACGATTATGATCTGGTCATCAGCGACCTCAAAATGCCGGGCATGGACGGATTAGAGCTATTTGACGAAGTCAGAGAGATGAAACCGGATCTTCCTCTGATCATCATTACGGCCTATAGTTCCCTCGAAACATCCAATGAGGCTATAAAAAAGGGAGTTGCCGACTTCATCACCAAGCCTTTCAGAAAGGACAGTATAGTCTTTACCATCAACAGAGTCCTGGAACTTGCACGGGTAAGGATGGAGAATATAGAGCTGAAAAAGAAATTGGAGAAATAAAGGCAATATGGCAGGGCCTTGGCGCCGGTTCAGTTTAACTGAGCCCAAGGCCCTTGCCGGAGGCTTCTGAAGACAGGATGCCCTCGGTATTGAATCCAAGGCCGTTATCCTCAATAACCAATTCTATTGTGCTGTCGGCTTTCCCCAGGTTGAGACGAACACGGCCCGCATTGCTGTGTTTGGCTACATTGTTAAGACTTTCTTGCAAAATCCTGAAGATGACTGTTTTCAAATGCTCAGGGACTTCATTTTCTTCTATATCAATGTCTCTTTCAATGCGTATCATAGAATAGACCCCTTGAAACTCCCGACAAAACCATGCAATGGTTGCCAAAAGGCCAAGGTCATCAAGCGTAGAGGGACGCAACCCCATCGCTATCCTTCGCACTTCTTCGGTTGCATGCTGAACCACAGGAATAACCGTCTCTAATGACTCTATAACTCCCTTGGCCGTGGTTTTGTCCAGTTGCCCGAGGGTATTTTCCACCCTGAACTTGATCGCAGTCAAAGCCTGCCCAACGCTATCGTGCAGTTCATGGGCTACGCGTTCTCTCTCTTTTTCCTGAGCCGAGAGAAGCCGGGCAGAGAGAATCTTCAGTTTCTTCTTCGACTTGCGCAGCGCCTCTTCCCAAGCGTCCTTCCAACAATGGCGCCTTGTCCTGTTTCCCGAAACGTTTTAAATCCCTTCTTGTAAGCTTGATGGTATCTCCGCGGACCAAAAAGTAAATGTAGTTCCTTGGCAATTACCTCTTTTGACGCATAACCGAACATTCTCTCCGCAGCGGGGTTCCAGTAAGAAATAACTCCTTGGTCATCCATCATAATAATCGCGTCCTGGGCGGCGCCACTGATGGTTCGGTACTTCTCCTCACTCTCCCGGAGCGCTCCCTCAGCCCGTTTACGCTCGGTGATGTCTAGTCCCATTCCTCCAAGATAAGTCTTATTGCCAATTGTCACGCGGAGCCCCGTGAGATAATAAGGAGTCTTATTGTCACTTTTGGATACCAAGTCCGCTTCTACGCTGGATTTCCCTTTAGCAAAAACTTGTTGAATCCTCTCAGCCACGTTTCTTTTGTCTTCTTCCCTGAAAAAATCAACCATGTTCATTTCACGGTTGTCTCTTTGTTGCTCGGATATTCTCCCCGGCATGTTAAACAAAACCGACCGTTTTATTTACAACAATCTTTACATTGACATTTACAATTCAACATGTTAATCTCCAGCATACATAATTTTCAGGGGCTCATTATAAAGGATCTTTATCTGTAAAGGACGCAACTTTCTGAGTTGGCCTAACGCCTTGTAAATAAAAAATTCCATTTTCAATCGGTTTCATTACAATAGAATTCAGGAGTCAGAATAACTGATTTTTTTCTGGATTCTGACTCCTGAATTCTGAATTCTATTGTGATGCGTGAACGTTCAATCATCCATATTAATGTGGCAAATTTTGCTGTGGCTGTCGAACGGCTGGTGGACAGCCGGCTGCTGGGCCGGCCCGTGATAATCGCGCCGGAAGGCGCGGCACGGGCAACAGTGTATGACATGAGTGATGAATCGTATCAAAACGGCACGCGTAAAGGAATGGTGCTGGGACGGGCATTGCGCTATTGCCGGGATGCCATTGTGCTGCCGCCGCATCCTGACCGTTATGAACGCGCCATGGACCTGCTCTTCAAACACGCGTTGCCATATTCGCCTCTGGTCGAGATGACGGATCATAACGGACATCTATTTGTAGATGCCACCGGATCGGGTAAACTGTTCGGACCGCCGCCTGACGTGGCGTGGCGCATTCGCAAGGCGGTGCGGACTGATATGGGTCTTGATCCGATCTGGTCGGTCGCCCCCAACAAACTGGTGGCAAAGGTGGCAACACGCATAGTTAAGCCGGTCGGTGAATATATCGTCGGACCGGACGATGAAGAGGCTTTCCTGAAACCCCTGCCGATCCGACTTATCCCGGGTATCGAACCGGAGGAGATAAAACGCCTTCGGGAATTCAACCTGACCCGCGCCGGTCATGTGGCCAGCCTGTCAATCGATCAACTGAACATTATATGTTGCGGTTGCGGCCGTGGCCGCAACCTGTTCAACGCTGTACGCGGCATCGATTCATCGCCTGTTTCCCGTTCAGGACAAAAAAAACCAATAATAACCGCCTGTCATGAATTTGGAGATGACACCAATGATGCGGCAGTGGTGAACAGGGCGTTATATCGGCTGACTGAACGGGCCGGCGCTGACCTGCGCGCACAAGGACTGACAGCACGACGTATCGAAATTGTTCTCGACTATTCCGACGGCAGGCGTATTAATCGCCAGGCTGCGGTCAACCCTGGCACGGCAAACGACTTCAGCCTTTTTGCCGCAGCAGAGACAACCCTGAAACAGACATGGAAACGCCGCGTCCGCATCCGGCATCTGTGTCTGACCTGTGACCGCCTGACCTATCCTTACGCACAAATGAGAATTTTTGCCGGACACGAAGAAAAAAGGACAAACGATAACCTGATAACGGCTCTTGACACGATCCGGCATCGTTTCGGTTTTAACGCAATCCATGTGGGAAAGACCATAAGCCGATAAAAATCCAGTAACATCTCAATAAGTAGGGTGGTTTTCCAGCTTTCCTGAATTCCCGCCTTCGCGGGAATGACGGGTAGTAAATAAGCTATAATTGTCATTCCCGCGTAACCGTTCAGATAGGTCCCTACTTAGCAGATTCCTCCGCATGTAATCGTTCACAGGCCATCATGATTCCACTTACCGTCCGTTCATATTATTCGTTAATGTGGGGCGTATGTTCACCGGAAAAAATCTGCGCGGTTGCAAAACAACGCGGCTATAACCGGCTGGCCCTTACAGATACCGATAATCTTTACGGCCTGTGGCGCTTTTTAAAAGCATGCAGACATAAAAAAATCACACCGATTGTAGGCTCTGAACTGACGGATCGTGCATCCGGGCGCCGCGCCATCTGTCTTGTAGAAAACGATGAGGGCTATCGCAACCTGTGCCGCCTGATTACGCGCCGGCGCTCGGATAAGACATTTGATTTAAAGTCGGCCGTTCCCGAACACGCCACAGGGCTGGTCATTATCACACAAGCCATGGACCTTCTGCAGGACTGGCATGAGGCCGGGGTAACGGTCGCAGCGGCAATTGTTTGCAGGCCGGATGAATCCGCCTTTCGATTGAGGCGGATGGCCGGATACCTGAACATACCGGCTGCGGCCACCCCCTGGAGTTTTTTTCTCGATCCGGATGACGCAAAAATCCACCGTATATTACGGGCAATAGACTTAAACACATCCCTTTCCAAACTAACCCCGGAAGATACTGCGCCATCCGGCTCATGGCTGGCGCCTGTGTCGGAATATGCCGAACGTTTTGCTGTCTGGCCCGACGTAATCCGGGCCACTGAGTCGATTGCGGAACGGCTGACGTTTACCGGTCCCTCCCATGGACTTGTACTGCCGCCGTGGACTGATTCGCAAAGCAAGGAAGACACCGAACGCCTCCTGCGGGACGCTGCTTACAAAGGGGCGCAAAGGCGCTATGGAGACGACCTGCCTGAACCGGTTGTGGAACGTCTGGAACATGAACTGCGTATTATTGGAAAAATGAAATTCTCTACATACTTTCTTGTGGTCCGGGATATCGTGTCCCGCAGCCCGCGTATCTGTGGACGCGGAAGCGGCGCAACGTCGCTGGTGGCTTTCAGCCTGGGGATCACCAATGTCTGCCCGATCAAGCACAACCTGTACTTTGAACGCTTTCTGAATCCAGGCCGTTCAGACCCTCCTGATATAGATATTGATTTTGCCTGGGATGAACGGGATGAGATTTTACATTCCGTTTTAAGACAATACAACGGTCATGCCGCGCTTGTATGCAACCACGTCACCTTTCAGCCACGCATGGCCATACGGGAAACGGCCAAGGTCTTCGGGCTCACGGCACGGGAAATCAGCCGGGTCGCCAAACGCCTGCCATGGTTTTGGCAGACTGATCACACTGACGATGATCTGCTGACACAACTCAAACACCTGCCAAAATTCCGTAAACTTGATTTGCCACAACCCTGGCCGCAAATCATGCGCATTGCCCAGCGCATTATCAACATTCCACGCCTTATATCCGTCCACCCCGGCGGGGTGGTTATCACCCCTGATCGGCTTGATGACTATGTCCCGGTCGAACCGGCGCCCAAAGGCGTGCCGGTTATTCAGTGGGAAAAAAACGGTATGGAAGAAAGCGGCCTGGTCAAAATCGATCTCCTTGGCAACCGCAGCCTGGGTGTTATCCGCGACACCATTTTAAACCTGCAAAACAACAATATAATCATTGATGAGGAATCCTGGAACCCGGAAGACGACACAGCCACACAGACGAGTGTGGCCCAAGGAGACACAATGGGCTGCTTTTACATAGAAAGCCCTGCCATGCGCCTGCTGCAAAAAAAGACAAAGACCGGCGACTTTGAACACCTGGTGATCCATAGCAGCATTATCCGTCCGGCTGCAAACGAATTTATTCGTGAATACATCCGCCGCCTGCACGGAGGTGATTGGGAACCGATTCACCCACTTCTGGCGGATGTCCTCGAAGAAACCTATGGAATCATGGTCTATCAGGAGGATGTCTCTAAAACAGCCATTGCCCTGGCCGGATTTTCACACGCTGATGCCGACGGCCTCCGCAAAATCATATCAAAAAAAGACAAGACCCGCATGCTGAGCGATTATAAAGAGCGTTTTTCAGCAGGCGCGCAGGCGCGCGGTGTCAGTGACGAACAGATCAAGGCCGTCTGGAAAATGATGATGAGCTTCAGCGGCTATTCCTTCTGTAAACCGCACAGCGCCAGCTATGCCCGCGTGTCCTTCCAGGCAGCATACCTGAAGACCCATTATCCTGCGGAATTTATGGCGGCGGTCATCAGCAACCAGGGAGGTTTCTACAGTACCTTTGCTTACGTGTCTGAAGCACGGCGCACGGGAGTAAAGATCCTGCCCCCTGACGTAAACAAAAGCGATATCCGCTGGAAGGGAAAGGCGAACGCCATGCGCGTCGGATTACTGTCAATCAGGCATGTGAGCGCAGACACGCGCAAACGCATTGTTACAAAAAGAGAAGCAGGGCCTTACCACGATATAGCGAATTTTCTCGAACGTGTGCGGCCGGACGCCCGGGAAGCGCATTCGCTGATTCATGCAGGTGCCTTTAATTCGCTCCATCCGGACAAGAAGCGTACTTCGCTGTTGTGGAAATTGGCCGCCTGCCGGCAAAAATCAAGCTCAACCGAATCAGGCCCAAGGGATTTATTCAGCCGCGGGATAGACATACCCGAACCATCATTTCCTGCTGAAAAAGGGCTGGACCGCCTGCGGCATGAATTTACGGCATTGGGTTTCCTGTGCGACAGACATCCGATGGCCTTATATGCAGATATCTTGAAAAAATCACAGATTGTCAAGGCCGGTGATCTACGCCGCTTTACCGGCCGAAATGTAAGCATTGCCGGGCTATTGATCACAGGAAAGGTTGTACATACAAAACATGGCGATCCAATGGAATTTTTGACATTCGAGGATGAAACCGGCCTTGTAGAAACCACCTTTTTCCCGGAAACATATCGCCGGTACAGCACTGTTTTATGCCGAAACCGGCCATTAATACTCCACGGCAAAGTAGAAGAAGACTTCGGCGCTTTAACCATGACCGTAAGGCATGTAGAGAATCTTTGATTTTAGATTTTGGATTGCTGATTTCAGAAACTTTTAAAGACACTTTTTACCACCAATTCCCGGCATACCGTACTTCTCGAATAATATCATTGCGTCTCGCCCTTCAAGTATCCAACGATGGTGGATGCTGCAAATATAATATTTACACTCCCATGTTGTATGTGCTAATCTCTTTTTCATCTTTGCCGGCGGTTTTACTCAATCGAATTACCCTGGTAAGCGTAGACTCCGAATCCGAGCGCCTGAATGTAAAATTACTTTGTTTTCATCCATGGAGTTATAAATTTTATGGGCCCATTCAACAGACTTGTACTTGTGTCCACACCATGGCCCCTGTACAACCGGCCGTCCATACAGACGGGATATCTCAAGGCGTATATCCGCTCGCAATTTCAGGACATTGGGGTTTCCGCCCATCATTTTTACCTGAAGGTTGCCGAGGCCGTTGGATATAGTCTTTACGAGGCCCTTTCCGAGCGGACCTGGCTTGCGGAATCGGTTTATGCCGGGCTCCTGTTTCCGGAAAAAGAGAGTTCCGCGGAAGAGGTCTTCTATCGCGAGGCAAAAAAGGTTCCGCGTGCGCGTAAAGTTGATTTCAAGGATCTTACCGGCCGTGTCCGGGCCGCTTCAGATCTGTTTATAGACAACACGGACTGGGACGATTTCGGCCTGGCCGGGTTTTCCATCTGCCTGTGTCAACTGACTTCATCCCTTTATTTTATCCGGCGGATAAAGAAAAAACATCCGCGCCTCCCGATTGTTATAGGTGGGTCCATGTTCGCAGGAGATTCCGTCATAGACCTTATGACGGCCTTTTCTGAAATTGATTATGCCGTAAACGGAGAAGGCGAGCTGCCCCTTGCCCGGCTGATCGGGTTTCTAAAGGACGAGTATTCACCTGATGAGATTCCGGCTGCCGCAGGACTTGTCACCCGGCGAACTCTCAATGATTCTACATCCCTTGATTTTGACCAGATACAAGATCTTTCCGATTTGCCGGCGCCGGATTATGATGACTATTTCAATCTGCTGAATACATTTGTATCTGAAAAACGCTTTTTCCCTTCACTCTGCACGGAGATATCAAGGGGGTGCTGGTGGAATCGACCTCATGCGGGCAGTAAAATATCAGGATGTGCGTTCTGCAACCTCAACCTTCAGTGGAAAGGCTACCGGGTAAAAAATCCCAGGCATGTGATCAATGAAGTTGACGCACTGACTACAAGATATAAGAGCTTTAACGTGGCCTTTATGGACAACGCCCTTCCCGTAAAAAGCTCGAATGAGATATTTATGGGCCTTTCCAAACTGGGAAAAGATTTTTCCATTTTCGGAGAAATTCGGGCGACAATGCCTTTCAGGGTCTTGAACTCCATGAGCGCCGCGGGACTAAACGAAGTCCAGATCGGTATCGAGGCCCTCAGCACGAGCCTGTTGAAAAAACTCAACAAGGGTACAACCGTCATTCAGAACCTTGAAATAATGAAACACTGCGAAGAACTTGGAATTGTCAACATCTCGAACCTGATCCTCCATTTTCCGGGAAGTGATGAACAGGATGTTGAAGAAACCCTGCGCTCGTTAAGTTATGCAATGGTGTTCAGGCCCTTGCGGGTTGTTCACTTCTGGCTCGGCATGGGCAGTCCGGTTTGGAACGATCCGGGAGCATACGGTATCCGGGCGAGATTTAACCATTCTTATTTTGCCCGTCTGTTCCCGTCCTCCACAGCTCGTTCCACCCGTTTCATGGTTCAGGATTATCGCGGCGACAAGGCGGTTCAAAAAAGGCTGTGGCAGCCTGTTAAACAAAAAATCAAGGCCTGGAAAAAAACATATGAAGAACTTCATGCGGCTGTTAACCCGGGTCCCATTCTCAGCTACAGGGACGGACCGGATTTCCTTATCATCCGTCAGCGGATTCCGGGAAAGGAGGCCATAACACACCGCTTGACCGGGACTTCCCGGAAAATTTATCTGTTATGCAGATACCATCAACCCCTTAAGGCCATTCTCAATAAGTTTCCAAAATTCAACCAAGAAAAGCTTGTGCCGTTTTTAAGGATGATGGTTGATAAAAAATTGATGTTCGAAGAAGATGGGCAATACCTGAGTCTTGCAATCCGGATGAAGTCCTGGAGGGAAAGGGCGTAGGGTTCTATATACGGCATTGTTAATTTAATATAGCTGACAGTCCATCGTTCCATTTGAGCATTAAGAGTATGACGGAACACAGAAGCATTTTTTTACTTTTACTGTAGCATTTCGTCTTCCTTCTGTTGTAGCCTTCAACTGTATACGTTTCTGCTTTCGATTGTATGTGTATATCGCTTGGGACAAAATGCTCGTAAGGTTTCCAAAAATCTGTCATCACCTGTTGGATTTCTTTGTCTTGGAGGACAT
>JAYEJK010000383.1:0-27469 GCA_034660535.1 Thermodesulfobacteriota bacterium
TTATTGAATATGGATAAACGTGTAATGCTCCCAGTTTAAATAAGAAAGCGAGATTCTAGTAGACGTTTCAGCTTGGCATGAAAAACGTAAAAATCCATGACGAAAAAATGGAAGATAAGTAAACCGGCAATGAGCCCTGCGAAAATGGAAGACATCATGATTATCTTGCGTCGCCTTTGTTTCGCTAGATATTCAGTCGTCTGCATCACGGAAATCACTGCCAGGATAGGAATATCGACAAGTCTTTCCAACATCCCAACATCGTGAACTCTGTGATCTGTAAATTCACGGATAAACACCATCCCAATTCCACCACCGAGGCCCAAAAACATGCCAATAATAATAAGCGCCCAGCGATTCGGCTTTGCAGGTTTTTCAGGCAGATAAGCAGGTTCAACTACTTCAAAAACTTCCCCCATCTTCTCATCTTCCATTCCCTGTGAGACTTTGGCGGAAAGCAATTTCTGGGTAATTGTGTCGTAATGCATCTTTGCAGATCGATAGTCTGTGGTAAGCTCGCTATATTCCCTGGCTACTTCGGGCATAGCATGCAATTTTTCATAAAGGAAATCCGCCTCTTCTTCCAAACGCATCTTTTCAGCAATCTGAGAAGCAATCGCTATTTCAATTCTGATCAGGTCTGATTTCGCAGAAACATATGCCGGATTCGTGGCATCTTCATAATCAATATTCGTATAATCCTCTGTCTCACTATGCGCAGCAAGATCAGCCTCAAGGATTTTTATCTCTTCATTAGTCTGCTGTAAGGGTGGATATTCGTCTCCATAGTTAGCCTCCAAGTCCGCCTGTTCCAATAACAACTGATTAAGTCGCTCACGTTTTTTCTGACTTTGCTTTACGCTCTTGACGTTCTTTTCAAGCAAGGATATTTCATGATCTAAAGATATTACTGATGGATGATAGGAAGAATATTTTGACAATAATTTTGCTTTCTCCAACTCGAGTTGCAGAAGCCTTTCATCCGGTGAATAGATACGTTCACTTCCATAAGGATCAAGAAAAACAATCCTGTTCCGCATGGCTGCCGCCTGCTCCTCTGCAGACCGAATTTGCATATTTATATCGGTTATGTCGTTATTGATTCTTTCCATCTTCTGCATATTGAGCTGCTCGTAATCAGGAAGCAATTCCAAGTGTTCCCCTCGAAAATCATAAATTCTGGCCTCTAATTCTTGAATTGTTTTTTTAACCCCCTCCAGTTGCTCCTCCAAAAACGTTGCCGTACCCTTAGCGTTTTCCTGCCTTGACTCCAGATTTTGCTCAAGATAGTATGAAGCGACTTCGTTGGTCACTGCCTGGGCCTTTTTTGCTATTTCGTCTTCAAAATAAAGACTGAAGGCGATAGTCAATAACAATGGCCTGCTCAAATTCTGGGAGTTTGCCTCCACATCTATGGTCTGAATTGAGAAACGATCTCTGATTTTTTCCACCAAGACGTCAGTGGGAAGATTCTCTCTTTTTTCAGGTAAAAGATCATATTTTTCAATTAAGCGCAGAATCCTGCTGCGTGACATGACCTGCTGAGTTATGGTCTGTATACGCTGTTCCGCATAGCTGGTAACCGTTGATGGAACAAGGGTAGGAGGAATGCGCTGGGTCTCAATCAAGACCGTTGCAGATGATTGATAGATATTAGGCAGTACTAAGGCAACCGCTAGAAATATGGCAAAAATAATGCCGAACAAAAAAACAAACGACCATTTGCGACGTCCTAAAATGACCTTGAATGATGCCTGTTCCGGCTGTCCTTGTATAGCTGTACTCAATGAATTATCCCCTTAATGATTCCCAAATAACCCTGGCCATGTCCACCGCAATTTGCAGGAGATGCTGAATTTTTCCCGGTTATATTCATCCGCTTCATCCTCTGTTGTGTAACAATAATACGCGCCCATAACACTTACGCTGATATTTTCAGCAAACTGCCAGGAGAGGTAAGGGATGACACTGAAATTATGATTTTTTTTTTCATTTGTCTCACCCTTTTCAGTAGAATAATCGTATCGTACTGTGGTCGTGAGGCCAAGCTTCTCGTTGAACTGATAGTTACATTCCACACGAATAAAAGTACGCTCCGTACTATTCACTTCAGTGGAAAAATAGTCTTGCCTCCCGACTTCCAACTCACTCTTTAATCGAGGGGACCAGATTTGGTCCAACGCTACATTAAAAATGAGACCACTGTCGGTTGCATCAGTACCCGGGCTCAGGGGATCAATCAACTGACCAGTGAAAGGGTCAAATTTCAAACCGGTCCCGGGAATGGTGGCAAAAAACTCCTGCCCACTCTCCACATCAAAATACTGCCGCACTATTGGTGCAATATCATTCCTGGTGCGCCGATATCCCACACTTGAGGAAAGTTGGGTCGTCTCATTAAAGACACGTTTCCAAAAAAGAGAGCCTGATGAAATTTCAACCTCACTCTTATCCCTGGAGTCAACTCCCTGCAACTGGTCGATCGGTGTTTGAAATCTATTCTCAAAATCATCATAGTTCGCTGTTGAATGTCGAAATAATGCGCCTACTGCATCCTTTTCACTCACTACCAACGTCACATTCAACTGTCCAAACCAATCATCCAGATCAGTCAGTCCTTCATCCGGATAATGGCTTTGTGACCAGCCTGCCTCCGTGTCAAATGACAGCCTCTCAGACCATTTATAGTCGAATAATATACTGCTGCCATATCGATAACGATTCTCACGCTTGGTAACTTTTCCATTTTCCTCCAATACAGTCTCCAATGTAGTATCTCGCTTTCCATATGATGACCATGTAGTCTGGAATTTCGGTGACCACCATCTTGAAAGGGAAAGCTTGATGTCGCCAAGCGTCTCATCCAGATCATCATTATCCAGATATTTCTCCGCAATCATTATTGCGTCCAGCCGGCATTGCGACCGCTCGGAGCGCCCTGCCAGTGTTCCACCAGCGGTCACCTGCGTAATCCAGTCATCTTCTGGATCATGGCGAGAAAAAAAAATATTGCTGTCATATTTCTCCGCAATATTCAGCTCAGGAGAAAAATACCAATCTCGCGCTGCAGCCTCTTGCCATCCAAGTTGCAGACTTCCAAGTACACTGAGAATGAGAACAAGCCGACCAGTCTTACGGAATAAGAATGACATCTCCTCTCTCAAGAATAATATTCTGATCGAGATTTTCACCAGTCTTGATCTCTTGATAATTGAAAGGCAACGCAATAGTACCGAATTCCTGGCGGCGTAATATCATGACCTCTTTCTCCTCGGCAAACGTCGTTACCCCGCCTGCAAGAGCCAGGGCCTGTAAAACAGTGATCTTTTGGGAAGTATTATAACTTCCTGGTCGGGCCACTTTGCCAAGGACATAATACTGAAGGCTTCCAAGCTCCATAACAATAATTGTCGCTTTAGCCTGCGGAACAAACGTTTCGATCTTATTTTCAATGAGAGCCTTGATCTCTGCTGTTGTCTTATCCGCCACCTTAAGATCGCCAATCAATGGAAACGAGACCTTCCCATCCGGCAGAACCATCAGCTTTCGTGAAAGCTCCTGTTCCCCCCAGATAGATATTTCCAACACATCGCCGCTCTTAATGGTGTAATCAAGGGCACAACACAAACGCGGGTGAAATAAAAGAGTCAGCAAGAGTGACAAACTCCATAGCCCGATGAGCTGCAATCTTCCACTTTTGCGAGTTCTCCATTCATATTCCGCTTCTTTATTCTGATTCAATTTCAACCTTTTCCTTTTCAATTTTTTCTCGATATTCCTGGACGAATTGTTCCAGGGACACTCTCCCCAGCTGAGTAAGGGGCTCCTTTTCCACCAATGATGCAAGTAAACTCTTATCTTCATAGGCGAGAATCAATTCATCCGCGATTCGCAACAGTTCGCTGTTGTCATTTGCACAGCGGTTGAACTGTTGCTCCTTTTCATCGATTGTTGTCTGAAGCTTCTTATTCTCGAGCACATACCGCCCGACAACGGATTTATGATTTGCTTCTGTCCGAGCGAGATTCTCCTCTGAACGTTGTATCTCATCCTTGAACGATTGGTGATCCTCAAGCAGACTACTGACTCGAAGTTCATAGCTATCAATAATATTCTCCTGGAGTTTGGCCTCCTCCCTGAGCTCACGCTTCTGGGCTTCACGTATTTGAATCTCCCTTTCCAAACGAGCCTGCTCCTGTTCACCGCCCCTGATTTTCCCTTCCAGAGAAGCCTTTAGCCGCAAAAGGTTTTCATTCAATGCCTTTTGCTCAGCATACTTCTGCTCCATGTTCTCAATCTTCCGGTTCGCTTTTTCAAGGCCACTATTGAGTAAATCCCGCACTTTGCACGTCTGATAGTATTGATAACCAAGGAACGAAATCCCCCCCATTCCAGTAACTATTAGTGCAATTACCATTATCCTAGATGAAAGTCGGCTCATTGTTAGAACTCTGCATTCAAATCAAGCATCAATGTATCTATGGCGATCTGGGGTCCATCTATTTCATCAGAGGATAACCACTTTGCAGTAAGCCAGAAATTATCAGCCAACCCATAGTCGGCCCCCATGATCCATCCTTTCGCGTTCGTGCCTCCCAAATGGAAATCGGAATCTGTAAAGGCATCAAGGACTGCATCAGCTTCTAAATATTTATAGGTGAAAAAGACTTTCCAGGCTCCTGAACTTCGCACCTTAGGATGACCAACCGTACAACCAAATTGGTATCCTTCGTCAAGATCCTCGGGCAATTCAGATTCTGTCAAGCCGGCCCTGAGCATCACTTCCTTACGATCAAAAGCCAGGTTCCTGACATAATCAGCTAGAAATATAACGTGCACAGGGTCAAAAAAGGCAAGATCAAGCTTGCTGGTGATATTAAGTTCAGTAAACTCCGAAGCCAAGGCTGTTGTGATATTGCCTGGAATGAATAGGTTATTTATCGTATTCAAAGCTGGATTAATGTCCATCAATGTATTCCCTTTCTGCTGGTATAAAGGGGCTGTCCAGTCATTCACCGGAGAGCTGGCAAGTGGATTGACCTTACCTACTGTATTTTCATAATCGTAATAGGCGACTCCGAATTGTGCGTTCACATTTTTTCCAGTTGTCATGTTTACACCCAACTGACCGCCATAAAGCCATTTATCATTCTGGGACAACTCAACTTCCTGCAGAGGAAAAGCACCGATAGTCATAAAACCACTCAGATTATCATTGAATTTCGGGTTTATTTGCAATGCAGCGCCTTCAAAATTGAGGTCTACATCCCAAACAAGACTTGACGAAAACCACGGGTTTGGAATTCGACCACCCCACAAAGCAACATCAAGGTAACGGTCCCAAAAATCCATTTCCTTATTCCATTTGAGATAAGCCTGCAAAAGAACCACGTCATCGCTGTTTTGATAATCACCAAAAGTATCATTGCTGGAGACAGGATCCCTTTCATTCCCTGTTGCTATTTTCACACCGGCTTCAACGTTTTCATTTATTTTTGCCTTCACTGCCAACCGCACGCGTATTCGACCTCGATCCCGATCCTCCGTGGTATTCATTATTTTACTTGTGTCATCCGGATCACGGAGAATTGCATTGAGTTCGTCAAATCGATCACCCTGATAGCGTAGCCGGATATCTCCACCCCAGCGAATCCTGTGTTTCCAACTCGACCCGGATTCCATTTCATTAACATATGATTTCATTTCCGTATCTAAGCGCGCCTGGACATCCTTCTTAATGTCCCTTGCCACGTTCGTCGAAATTTTATCCAGATATGTCTGTCCTTCAGGGATGATTGTGATGGTTCGTTCTTGAGCAACCGGCATTTGTTTTTGTTGTTCCTGACGAGCCAGTAAAGCAGCAGCTTCCGTTGCCGAAAGGACACCTTTCCTCCTCAGGATGTTGATCAAAGACGCGGCTGCATCATCAGCATCTCCTATAAACTGCGGCTCCAGACAAAATACAGATGGCACTGACAGAATAGATGCAAGTAAGATCCATAAAAGTAATCCCACAACATGGTGTTTCATGATTGTTCTCCTTCGAATGACTGCCATGTCAAATCAATCCCCTTTCTTAACTTACAGTTAACCTTTTGATGTAATTCTGAGCCTGATCGCTTTCGGCATCCCGGCAGGCGGTGATTCCTTGACTCTGGTACTTCGCATAACTTTCTCAATTGCCTTATCAATTCTATCCATGCCCGAACGTTCATAAATTGAATAATCAATGATATTACCAATAGCGTCCAGCACTATCCGGATAGTCGTTTTATAGTCCCCACTTGGAATTCCACCATCCTTATCCAGCACCTCCTGCACCTTTTTCCTGATCAACTCCTCGATAAGCCTCGTGTACCATGCATATTTATGCATTAATTCCGCGTTATTCATGTCGCTGCCAATCAAGGCCCTCCCTCCTTTTTTGGCTTTCAACCCAAACCCGTCCAAGCCGGCAGATCCGTCAGCATCCAGGCCCAGTTGCTCACCTGGCGGCGGCTCGTCTGGAGCCTCATCTTCTGCAGGCGCTTCCGGTTCCGGTTCTTCTATTTTCTCTTCCTGCTCTTCCGGTTCTGGTGGTTCCTCCTCTATTTCCGGAGGAGGCGGAGGCTTGACCAATGTTATCATCTGGATCTGTCTTTCTCTCTTACCGCTGTCCTCCGCCAGCAATATTTTCATGATAAAAACACAGAGGCATATCAATACGAATATGATGCCACCCGTCGCCAACCAGACAAACTTTTTGGATGAACTCTTTTTGCTCATTTTACCAATCTCTGGGTCACCAGCCCCAATTGCGATATTTCCAGTTTTTGCATCAAATTAAGAACATCAATGACAGATTGGTAATAAACCATTGCATCACCCTTTACTACGACAGGGAAGTTGGGATCCACTGCCTTGAATTGCCTCAACATTGCCTCCAACTCTGCAAGAGTTACAGGATACGCATCAAGATAAATCTGTCCATTCTCCAGAATCGAAATTGCCTTTGTCGTGGGCTTTTCAATAGTCGGGGTATCACTTGCTTTGGGCAAATTGACTTTGATTCCCTGTATAGCTGCCGTAATAGCAATGATAAAAACAACGAGAAGGGTCCATGCCAGGTCCAGCAGCGGCGTCACATTAATTTCGTCATAAATGCCTTGATCATAGAGATTTCTTCTCATCGTCTCCCTCCAAACTCTTCATCCGCATACACTGAAAATTGATCGATAAATATCCCGAGTGTGGCTGTAATATCCTTCACTCCACTGGATAGAAAGTTGTATGCAAAAAGGGCAGGGATAGCGACCAGCAGGCCGATAACTGTCGTCGCCAACGCTGATGCAATACCCGGAGCAATAGCCATGATATTAGCCTCACCTGCTTCCGCCATGGCGGCAAAGGTGTTCATAACCCCCCAAACAGTACCAAGAAGACCTAAAAACGGTCCGCCTGAAATCGCCAGAGTCAAGAGAATCAGATATGCATTTAATTTCTGTGTCTCTTTAACATACCCTTCTTCAAGCGCTGCCTTAAAAGTATTGATAGCTCGCTCGGAGAGCCTCGTCGCACCCTTACCCGCATCTGCAAGTCGCATCTGGAGTTCATGGCAACCAGCTATGTAAACCTTGTATAAAGGGGAACTTGAGAACTCCTCTTCTTTATCCTCGCCAACAAGATCCAGAAGATGAACAGCTTGATAAAAAGAATTGAGAAAATCATCGTTTTCCCGGCGAACCATTCGCATATAGAAAGTCTTGGTTATGACGACTACCCAGGTAATTAAAGATAAAATACCCAAGACGCCGATTATAACCCAGCCATCCAGAGTAATGTTCTTCATGATGGTTCGGAGATAGAATACAGGCATACCTCCTTTTACCTGTGCCATCTCTTCGATACCGAACTTGTAAAGGGATGCCTCGGGACCCTGGCTGGCATAGGACGCATTAATCCAGGCTTCAGAACGACCTACACGGGCTACCTGCAACTCATCCAACTCTCCATAAAAGGAATGCTCACCTTCCAGATCAGATCCAATAGCGACATCACTTGCAAACTCGGGCATCTTCATAGGTAGTTTCGTGCTCACATTCAAGACCCCATCGAGATAAATCGAAAGAGATTGGTTCTCCACTGCCGTCACTGTCAGAAAATGCCAGCTATCCGGTGTCAGTTCGACATAATCTTCAGTCTCAACCTTTTGCCCTCTGGTATTTGTTATCCGGCAATACACCATGGTCTTATCAACTCCGATAATAAGGCTCTGGTTAGCATCTTCCCAGGACAGCAGGTATCCGTCTGTAACAGGTGCAACGATCCGCAGCCATGTAGAAAAAGTGAACCCGCCTGTCAACTGCATCGAAGGCGTTGAAGGAATAATCATGCTTTCCCCCCCACCGTTCAATGCTATTCCTTTGCCAATAACTGCGGGCATTCCAGAGGCACCTTTAAAACTGGCTGCATGATTCCCATAGACTGAAGAGTCCTTTGGAGTACCCACGCTTTCACTCAAATGAAAAACGGCAATCTGGTCATCGTCATAAGAACCGCCGGCATCATCAGCCTCTTTTGCCGTCTCATTCCCGTAGTACATGTAAATGAAACCTTGATTGGAATCACCGGCCAGTCGAGGTGCCTTGACCCAGACAAGAGCTATCTCATCCAGGGCGTCATATGCTTCCACATGATGTTTAAGAACGGTCTTGTCATCATCATCCACAAAACGCAAATCCACACCATCCTCGCTTCCATGTGTAAAATCGTAATTTCCGGGATGCAAACGAACGAGAAGGGTGACCTCTCTCAGGTTTTCAGAAATGTTCGCACCGGAAGTAGTCGTATCAAAAGTAATCTTTTCTCTATACTGCCATTGTTCATTCCACCAGGCAGCTGCTGTTGAAGCAGAGAGGATAACAACGCAGAGAAACTTCAAAAAAATGATATACCGTATATATTTCATAATCCTTTCACTTCTCATTTTCGTTTAATTTTATATCTCATCAAAACCAATAACCTGCACACCCAGCCATTTCGGAATAAATGCATCAGCCAATTGCGCTGCTTCATCACTCATTCTTCCTTGTGTCCCTCCAAGGACAGCATCTTCCGTCATCTGGCCTGTATCCGCAAGATTCCCCGCGCCTGCCAAAGCGCCGATGCCGGCCGAGCTTTCCGACGTCGAAGGCACACCTACTGACTGCCCGGAGGCCTTGATATTGCCCACATTTGCCACTGACGTCGCGCCCAAAATAATATTCCGTCCGGCGATACCAGCTTCTCCAGCATCAATCATCCCTGAAGGTGCGAACAGGTAAATATCTCCGATTTCCGGCGGAGCTTTCGGTCCACCAGCTCCATCAGGATCAAAAGTCACGCACCGGATACCACTTCCCACAGCAGGGGGCGTGAATACATACGCATAAATAGGGTCGTTCGGAGATCCAATATTTGTCAGCTTTGGAGGCTCAGCGCTCACTGTGGTCTTGCTGCCCCGACCTGCGTTGATATTGCCCTGATCAGTCCAGACAGTGATATCCCCACCACTAAAAGTCATCACCCTTGATTCATTGACATTCAGGTCCCCTGCTGTAAAAATATTGATAGATCCGCCTGAAACCGTATAAATACCCGTGTTCTTCATATCGTCTTCATTTTCAAAAAACGTGGTCTTTCCGACATTGAATTCTCCAGCCGTGAGAACATAAATATCATCAGTTCCATAACTTGTGCTGATTTGAGAAGAGGTCATATTTATATTACCTGTTCCAGCTTTCCACCCTGCGAGAAATGGGTCAATAACTTCACACCGGATTTCCTCGACTTTTTGGCTGGCTGATTGTGTCCCTGTTCCCGCATCCGTCTCACCAGCTAAAAGGTTGCTATATTCTTCACCTCCCAATCGCAGTTTGCCAAAGAAATCTTCATACTCACCAGGTTCTGCTTCAAGGCTATAGCCCGCGGCAACTATCAAGTCACTTCCTTTCTCTCCCAGGAAAGGATTCCAGGCTCCGCCCACACTCTTGATACCGTCGGAAGTCCCCAGGTTGATTTCATGAACAGCCGATACGATGAGATACCCGGGACCGGCCTGTTCTATGCCGAGATTCATGTTACTCGAATCTCCCAGAGCGTATGTGAATCGCAGGTCCTTGCCCGCCACAATTAATGAAACATCATCCAGATGAACATTCTGGCCCAGATAATAAATATCCTCTATGTTCGAACCGGCTCGAATATGTGATTCTTTGGGAAGAAAGAATCCCATATTCCGGATATCTTCTCCTGCAAGAATCACTACAGGCTCCTCATCAGCGAGATGCACAGGTATATCACTGTGGCGTCTTTCATCATTAATTTTGGCATTAAGATAAGAACCGTATTCATGTGATTTCGATCCTTTATATCCATAAAATCCCTCATCCTGGTGATCCAGATCAGATGGACCGGGCGTTAAATCGGAGAGCATGATCGACCCCTGTTCCGAAGAGGCGCCACTGCCGTCGATATCTCCACCTGCCTTCATAACCAGATTGCCGCTTACAGCCGGGGCCAGGACAAATTCATTGTTGATCAGAATATCATTGCCCGCAAACAGCTCAACGGAAGGCGGCAGAAGTTTCAAGGCTTTGGGATCGTTTGATTTATAAAAGGCAGAAAAACCACTGAATGTAATGTCGCCGGTTGCTGCAACAAGGCTGATTTTTGCTTTTTCATATTTTTCATCAAGGTGCCAGTAAGTTGGTTGTTGATGATCATAATTGGCAAGAGGTGGATTATGCACGGTCCCAAGTTCTATGCTGTCAAGCGCAGTGACAGTGAGCTCTCCGCCAAACAGCTCAATAGGCATATTCTTATTTTTTCTGCCCACACTGCCGGATGCAGACATCCGGCCCGTGCCGTCATAAATAACAAATCGGCCGTCAATATCCCCTCCGGAATTGATGACAAGATCACCAACACCAAATGTCCCTGCCTGGCTATAAAAATCACCACCTGCAATAACAGTCAAGTCCCCTCCTGCCATTGTGACCAAGCCTTCCGTCACATCTGTTAGATAACTTGCACCCCATTCCCTATAAAATTGATCAGCATTATTATAATCTTGATAGTAGGCATCCCAATAAGAGTATTGCTCAGAAATACTATGCACACCTCCCGATACATCGCCGCCTATTTCAAGGGTAATGTTTCCTCCATTATCATATTTCCAAAAATCCCATATAGAAGCAGTTTCCACTGTTTCAGGCTCGTCATCGCCAGACGAAGTTACCACAACTCCCGGCTCCCCGGTGGTGCGAATGGTCCCCATATATCGCAAACCCCCAAGATTGACCACCTTCTGTTTCAGATTTCCGGCAATCTCAAAATCAATATCGCCTGTGGCTGTCTGAATCACACCGCCGTCAAGCACCAGATTTCCTCCTATCACACCACGAACCGGCCCATCATATGAGCCCAGACTTGCTCGCAGACTAGAATATATCATATACTGCTGCGAAAAGCCGGGGCCGGTAATCACGGAATCTGCTCCTGATGCAAACTGCACTGTTCCGCTTTCACTGTAAACAAGCTTCTCCTTGCCAATAGCAAACCTGCCTGAACCCTTATCTACAGCTAGAATATCCGGACTGGAAAGGTCAGCTCCGGCGATGAGATTCAACCCCCAGGAATCAAGCTTTGAATCAGCGCGTAAATCATTGAGCAAAGTCGGGTGATCAACCAGGTCAGCTTTGATATTAAGGTCTCCGGCTGCACGAAGTGTCAGCACCCCTGGTTCCTGTTTTTCCATACCATAACGCCAGTCGGTTAAATCCCAATTTGTATTGAGAACGATATCGTTCTCACTCTGAATTTCAACGCCTGGAACAAAGTGAAACTGTTCCTGGGTCATATCTACTAAATCAAGACCGGCTCCGTAACCAGATCCATTGACAGCAGCCATAAAATCGCTGGTTTCCTGTTTCCAGGAATTCATGTCACTCGTTGTTATTGTACCTCCATGTTCATAAACCTTGACGGCTTCCGCCACAGCGAGGTCACCACCGACCAGAGTTCCATTCAGGTCCATGGCCGCTCCATTGGCGGTTTCATTTCGTAAAGCACGGAAAAAAATACTGCCGCCCTGCCCTTTCTCTATGATAACGTTGCCTTCCTCATCCTTCCTTTCTTTTCCTCCTGACACATTAATGACTGCACCACCAGAAAAATCAATTGCACCTTCTCCTGTAGCAAGCATCACCCGACCGCCTGTTGCCCCATCATCTGTCCCAGGTGCAGAAATAGTACTTCCATTATGCAAAGTCAGATCCTTGCCAGCCTGCAAAGAAACGATTCCACCGTCACTCTGTCCGGATGCATCTATGAGTCCATAGAGATCTATACTGCCGGTATCGGTTACAAGGGAAAATTCACGAGCCGTGACCTCTGAGGCCAATTCTGCATCACCTGCCCTGAACCGCAGGTCAAGTTTTCTCGTAAATCCAGCCAATACCATTTGATCAAGAAAGGTTGAAAGATCCGCAATCTCAACCGTATCCAGGCCTGAACCGTCGCCTTCGATACTGCTTCCAGCGGAATCAGAAACTTCATCGGGGTCCGATTCCAAACTCTCACCAATGCTACTGATTCCGAATAGATCGGATACC
Source organism: Thermodesulfobacteriota bacterium (assembly GCA_034660535.1). GTDB lineage: Bacteria > Desulfobacterota > Desulfobulbia > Desulfobulbales > DAOVYS01 > DAOVYS01. The sequence goes on from JAYEJK010000383.1 coordinate 12,633, forward strand.
TTGTTTGTATCCAGTTTAAGGGCGCCACCACTGCCGCCGGTTCCACGCATTTGGCCGTTCAGGGCCAAGCCCTGTTCCCCTGCCGCCAGAATAATAGTACCTCCTTCTTCTTCATTGCCACCCGTAGATACGTCTATCAGTGAACCGGGAGCAACATCCATAACACCCTGCTCCGACGTTAGTGTTACAGATCCACCCGGGGTGGAGAAAGCAATAACATCACCGGTGCTGCCAAGCGGCACCTCAAAAGTTCCGCCGCGGGCCAGTATTTCCGAGTTGTTTCGCAGAAAGACGCCTTCATCCTGTCCTGAACCGGTAGCCGTCAATTGAATCTGACCGGCCGGGATGAAAATGACACCTTCATGCTCAATACTCCTGGCCGTGATCTGCAAATTCCCTCCAGGCAGAGGAATTGCGCCCTTTTGACCACTGCTGTTGGCAATACGGAGAAAACCGTTTCGACCATTAATATGAAAATCAGGCATTTCAAATGCTATATCCTCACCTGCTGTTTCAGCCTTATATATCATGGCAGAGACCTGCGCAGCCTCAAGAGTGAACTTACCATCCGTATCAAGATTCGCGGTCAAGGAGCCCTCGCCCCGAACCACCATATCATTCTCACTTGCGATATCAATATTTTGAAAACCGGTTATTTGTATGTCACCACGACCGATATAGACATCCTCCGCCTGGATGGTAAGTTGACCATTGCCTGCCGCACCAGTCTCATTTCCACCCTCTGTAGTGTTCAGCAACTCAAACACTTTTGCAGAAAGAGAAACGGTCTTTCCTCCGCCATACGATTCCCCGATTATTTCCCCGGTATCAATGGTCATGGTACCCTCGACCCCAAAATCCACATCGCCGATAAATACAATATCGGAGCGGCTGAACAGCGTCAGGTCTTCAATACTGCCAAAATTGCGCCAATAGCTTTCATCGATACAAAGTCCCACAGTCTTTTCTATCACTGAATCCTCGGACACAAGTCCTGAATCTTCACTGTTGTATCCCTCAGGAACAATATAGATAATGTCGGAAGCAAACCTGAGAGCGCTGTTGTCAATTGTAATCTCACCGGCCGGATCAATTTTTGGTGAATCAAAGGCCATCATATGGGATGAATGCAGTATTGACCCCTCCTCCAGTACTATCTCACCATGAGGCGCACGCAGAGTGGCTGTCCCGGGTAAGCCTTCAGCATGAATTTCCGCCCCATCGGCAAGCGTGATGATGTCACGCGCTGTCAGGATGACTTCCGGGACCTCAATAATACTGCCCGATTCAACTGTAATCGAATCGGTCGTAAAGACCTCCGTAAGAGTCTTGTTATCGATCCAGCTATTTCCAATACTCACCATTCCCAGGTCGCTTTCGGATAACTTTCCAGCAGAAATCAAGAGTTTTCCAACCAGATCTTCCTCTAACCCCTGATCAAAATCAAAATCCTCTGCCAATGGTGGTGTTTCTTGAGTAATCAGAATATCTTTCGCATTCAAACCCAGACTTCCAGGCTGGTAGCCGGGCATAGGTTCGGCCTCGATATCACCATCAACTATCACACTTTTCCCTGTCATCGTGAATGAGCCGGAATCACCTGTCTTGAATTCGGCTTTGACAAAAGTGCCTTCCTTCATCACTTCAGCCGCCGACCTGACCACATAGGCAGTAGGTTGCAGCGAATGAGTCCCGGTCTCCATGACTGCTTCATACCCTAAAACCACCGGATACCCCTCTTCACTGACAAACCTTGAACCCGCAACAATCTCTTTCCCGAATTCATAGACGATCTTCGCGCCGGGAAGAAAAGCAAACTCTTCCGTCAACAGGGAATACGTTCCTGGTGCCAACTCAGCATTCCCAGGGAAATAGATTGCCTTTCCGGGCATGACGATTGAATTGTCAGGCACGATGACAAAACTCTTGTATTTCTTGAGAGGATCCTCAGTTCCTGTTTGGCCTGACAGAAATTGATAGGCATATACGTTTCCACCACCGGAGATATCTACAACAGCCCCTTCTCGAAGAATCACTTCTTCCGCATCCAGCTCGATGCTCCCTTTTGGGGTTGCGGTCAGTGTCACTATATCCGACAGGCTTGTACCATCATTCTTGTCAAAAACCTGCCAGATTGGATCATTATAAATCCCATAGTTATTCATCGATTCATTTGCGGTTGTCAGGCTGCTGCCTGCCGCAAGATATATCCGATTCCCCGGTGCGGACAATTCAATGCTTCCCATGGGCGCGGCTATAACACCTCCATGTTCTATTCTTCCAGCCTTAATCGTCAAGCTGCCGCCCGCAGAGTAAACAGGTCCCGGCACTTCACTCCCACTTTTTCCAGTGGTGAATTTGTCATCTGCCTGAATGGTAAAAATGCTCTGACTCGTGGGATATATTCGTCCGGCCGTCATAGTCAGATTACCCGGTGCATGCAGAAGACCTTCCCAACCCGGGCCTCTCTCCCTATTCACCTGGTAGAGAGAATCCGCCACAGTCAGATCCCGGGTCACATCAAAGGATACGTCATCAAAACCAGAGAGAATGATGCTGCCTTCAACAGACAGCCATTCACTCTCAATCATCAACGTTCCATTCCCAGGCATTGCCTGCACAAGTGGGATCACTGAAGCACTATTGGTCAACTTTACATACGGTGCCGCGAGAGCTACGCTGTTGTCGGCGACTCCCTTAATTTCTGGCGTATCCAAGGTAAGCATTCGGTCAATGCTTGCCGTAAGATCATCTTCAAATGCAATGAAATAGTCGCTTCCCAAAAAGAGTTCGTCAAAGCCGCCGAAAAGATACCAGTCCATATCAGCGTTTGAGACGAGTAATCCATCCTCAAAATTACTCAAACCAGTGATATCCTCTGCTTTGTTTACAATTATAGAGCCGCCATGCAGACTCCCGGGAAAGGACCTTCCAATAAGTTCACCTTCGGGGGCCTTCCAGGTTCCGTCTTCTTCGTTCTTCTCGCCGTTTGTCAAATGGCCGGCAAAAGTAAATGCAATAGCGCCCGCATTACCCACGACAGCTTCCGATTTTATCGTACCTTCCCTGTCCATGGTCAACGCGTGTGTTCGCTGGGCCCCGGAAACATCTATCTTAGAGCCTGATTTCAGTACAATATTACCGATTTCAGCGGCCACGGCGATTGTCCCTCCATCAAAGGGCTCATAACTGCTGAAGGCCGTTGATTCATAGTCTGCAATATCCAGAAGATTGAAGCCCTTTGCCAAGACCGACCCTTTTTCTTCTATTGTCACATCATGATAGGTAGCAGTCAGGTCTATCGTCCCGGATGGAGATGAAAGAAGGCCATTAATCTTGACTTCCGGCCCCTCCATGATGATCGCACCCTGTTGGGCAACCCTAATTGAGGAGTCCTCTTTTAGAACAGCCACAGCCTCAAGATCATCTTCATCACTCTCCAAAATCTTTTCACCTGCAATGATAGTCACACCCGAAGCGCCTATATATTGTGGCTGAACAGTCATGTCATGACCCTGAACATTCCTTCCGTATCCCAATGATACAGGTTGAGCCATTTTGACAAGAGATGGCGACAAAACGGCATTGGATTCCAATGTCACATCATGAAACGCCTTCAACTCAATATTGGTAAAGCCGGTGCGAGCAAAGGCATTGTCCGCCAGAAACAGTGTCTGCTCATCTTCCGGATCTATCGGTGATCCGGCATGCTGAACCGAGATGTTCGTTGTATGGAGGGTAATGGTTCCCCCATCACCACCCGGAAGCGAACGCCCGTACAGCCCATTGAGCTTCCCTTCCAAGTCAAGGTCTTTTCCCTGTAATTCCAAAACGCCTGCATTGCCGGCAATGACTGCGCCGTTTACCTCGATCTCGTATCCACCATCAACAGTTATCAGTGAGCCTGATTCAACAATGACGCCTTCACTTTTATAATTTTGATCACGAATAAATACAGATCCGCCATGAATATCACCGGTGCTATATTGTGACCCGGTCAGCAGAGCTGCTGTGGAATTGTCCAGTCTCTCGCCCCTCACATCAATTACCGAACCTGATTTCAAGACCAAGTGCTCCAGATCAGGCAGCGTATATTCATCTCCTTCCGACACCGACGTTATATTTGGCTCAATCTTCAACTCAACACTTCCTGCTGGGATTGTTATTTTACCCTGATGTTCAATCCCACGTGCCACAGCATAAAAGGAACCGCCGGATGTCAGTGCCAGGTCAGCGTCTTTTTCTATCGCAAAAGTGGTATTGGAGAAAATCTTCACTTTGTCCAGTCCTGCGGCATTCAATGTATCCGTTGACAGAAGAGTCTTGCTTTTTCCTTCACTATCAGAAGGATAGGGGTCAATTTCCGGATCAGAGCTGAAATCATCTGCCAGTGGAGCAACCGTGTCTGCAATCACCACATTCTCAAGCTTGTAATCACGTGCCTTGCGGTCAGAGATTGCAACGTCATCCCCGACAAACAGAGTGCCGCCTGTCGGCTGCTCCCTCCCCCTTACAATCTGCCCTTCTACCTCCTGAAATCCGTCTTCATTACTTTCCTCTTCTGTCTGATAAACTCCGCATTGGACTCCGCCCTTCAATACCCCGTCCAAAATGATGTTTTTCCCGACCAGTTCAAGAAGACCTGCATCATAGCCTTCGTCATAAGCGGATACGTAATCATGCAACGGCGCGCTGCCCCCGTAGAACACACCCGGATATGATTCGACAACACCGAACCGTTCATGTTTCTTATTGTAGCCGTTCAGAAGCTTGTCATACTCACTCCATTGCGAAACATCCGCAAGATTATGTACTTCATTGCCAACCGAAATCTCGGTTGTATCTACGTAGCCATCACCATAATGAATGCCGCCACCGGAAAAATCAATCAGTGCTCCCTGTTTCACTATAATGTCTCCGGAGTCAGATCGAATGTAGATACTGCCTCCTTCCAGACTGCGATCCAGGGCTGTCTGGTTCTCCTCTACCAGCGAGCCTGAAATATCGCCTATGGCCGAACCTGTAATACCGTGCACAGTAACTGTAGCCCCCTTCAGGATGCCGTCTTTCTGTCCATAGTCATCAGTCAATTCTTCACTGTTGAGCTGTACCTCAACGAGAGCATCTTCCGCATTCTTATCAATCCATAACCCGCTGACATCGATGACACTTTTCCCGTCCAGGTATATCCGGTCAGTGCCGGTAAATTTTATGTCTCCAGCAGGTGCAACGATTCTGCCCTGATGTTCTATAACCTGACCGGAAATCGTGATTTCCCCGGGCATTTCATGAAAATTCTGATGAACTGCTTCATTGCTTGTAGAAATAGGGCAAGCGGTGACACTATCCAATCCAGTCGCAACCTTTTCAGTCCCCTCCAGGACAATCTTGCCGCTCTTCTGAACCGCTGTGACCGACCGGATAATCCCGTTTTGATTCACTACACGCCCAAACATACCCACATATCCGTTCTCACTGTCCATCTCTCCGCTTATTGTATTCACCACGGAACCACTCTCAATGCCTCCTCCATTATCAGAAGAATGATTCACAAGCGGTTTTCCATCGTCATCAAGGGAGATGCCCGCTTCCTGACCCGCTGCCAATATAATGGCGCCCCCGGGACTTGTTATAGAGCCCCGATTTTCTACCTTTGGGCCGAATAAATAAACTGAGCCATAATAGGGTGTTTCAATGAGCCCTTCATTAATGACCGATGCCTCGGGATTATCGCCTTCAAAAACAAAATTAAGCGCTCCATTATTCAACCAGCCATCGACGTCAATATTGAGAGCGGAAGCAACCAGGGAATGGACATTGATCCGGGAATCCGGGCCGAACAGGATACCGTTCCGGTTGACCAGAAACACCTTTCCGTCGGCCTTGAGAGATCCATAAATCTGGCTGGGATTCTTGTCATGAATAAGATTCAAGGCGGTTGACGAAGTATTCGGCTGAAGAAATTCGGCCCCCACCTCAACGCCGATGTTGAAAGATTCCCAGTCAATGACCACCTTTTCCGTTTCCTGATCGATTTCCAGCCAGTTGTCCTTTTCCCTCTGTTTTATGTCGGCCTTGCCGCCTTCCTGGATTCCACGCAGTATCGGCAGAGCGTTTGCTGCCGGAGGCGTCACGCTCCCCCCAGGAGAACGCCAGAAACCTGGGATATTTGGCCCCACTGCCTGCACAGGTGTTGCAGTCATACACCACCATGCTGTTCCCAACAGAAACAACAAGGGAAGAATGGCAAAACAGGATCGTATCTTTTTCATGGCGGTTGATCCTCGCTAATAATCAAACTTCACACTGAAATGGAATCGATTATCACCCTGATCGGTATTATCCGTGTCATGGAGAGCAAATCCCCAGTCCAGTTCGTAGCTGCCATACTCAAAAAATTCACCCCGAACGCCCACCCCAATGCCATGTAAGTTGCTGTGATCCTCTTCGCCCTCAAGGGGAGCTTTCTTCCAGAGATATGCCATATCGTAAAACAGGTAGGGTTGAAGGTCGATCTTCTCAGTAATCTCAAAATGGGCCATAACATCAGGAAACAACAATTCCAGTGTGTTATGCACGGCCTGATCGCCAAGTCCTTCACTTTCCATATATCCCCGAACACTGTCCATCCCCCCGGCGACATATTGCTCATTCGAGATGAGAGGCTGCGATGATATCTGTCCGTCAAGTTTTTCAAAAAGGCGCAAACCCCAGGGCAACTCCTGTCTACGCTCAAAACCCATGGTGGCATACAGATAGTTTCCACGGGTCTGAAAACCTTTTTCTTCAAACTCTCGAGAATCCGTGATAAAGCCGCGATAAGCCCAATTGAGGCCAAGGTCGATGAGGTTAGACCCGGTAGCGTCAGGCCAGGAGGCTGAATAATTAAAAGCCGCTGGAAGATATGTGACCGGAGTTTTGACACCCTCACTTGTTTTTCCCAAGCTGACAAGTTCGTCAAAATCTTTATAGTCCAGTCCAAACGTCATGTGATGCGAATATTTTTCATATTTTGGCAACGGGATAACATAGCGGAAACCGAAGATATTCCCCTTGCCGATGACCCGAAACCCCTCACCTGTTGCACTCAGGCTGTCCGACCAGACAACATAAAGTGCCAAAAGGTGATCGTCCTCCCACGGTGAGGGAAGGACATAAGAAGCCGCCATCACCTGGACCTCGCTCACATCTTCAGGCGATGTCTGATATTGAAGTGATAAAGAATGATCCTTCTGCCAGAGATTATCATAGCTGATCATAGCTTTCACACGGAGGTCCGTTGTGTCAGGACTTGATTGATTGTTGATCTCCAGACTTGCATGGACGGCAGGCCTGTCCTTGACTTGGAGTTCCACATCTACAGCCCCTAATTCTCTGCCCGGCATCATGACAGGCACCACTTTTAAATCCCTGTTCCGGTTCAGCGCGATAAGTTCCTCCTGCACAGAAGGCAGATACAGTATTTTCCCAGACTGCAGAGAAGGCAACTCGCGAAGAATTTTGGAGATTGTCACATAACGGTTACCACTTACACGAATACGTCCTATGACACTCTCTATAACATTCAGCCTGACTGTTCCTTCTTCAACAGTCTGGAGAGGGATATTCACAAGGATTGTAGGATAGCCGGAATCATGATACAGCTTCTCCAACTTGTCCCGCGCCAGTTCCACATCAGCGGCAGTCTTCTCAGGACCGGTAAGTTCCTTCAATGCCTCATCGATTATTTCCAGTGGCAAGATCGTATTTCCTTCAACCTCAAAGGACGCAATAGCAAATGAAACCTCACTTACATCTGCCTGGGCCAAAACCAAATCACCATAAAACAAGACAGAGCAGGACAGAATTAGCAACAGCAAACTCCGGACAATTCGGCTATCCCAAAAAGTGTCATCCTGCCCATCTGCTCCGCTCGGACATCGATAAATTCCAATGCCATATTGACCTCGTTTCCGAAACATATCTAATTCTCTTATGAAAGATTTCGGATTTTCATTCCGGCAAAACCAGGACAACACGATTCTTGAGGTCGTTCCGAATCCAGCTTTGCAGATTTGACAAAATGTCGGCACAGGACTTCCGAATGTATGAATGCAAAAGAAATACCCACAATTCCGATTCAGCTTGCTTGAGTACTTTTGACGTGTTGAAGAAATCTGTTTAATTCATGATAAAAGGTTTGTCCGTCCCGAAACCCGTCGATCTTTTCGTAAACCTCCCCATCGGTATTCAACAAAACTATCATTGGATAACCGTTCTGCCCGTACTTCTCCTTGTATTCCTCATGAATACTGGAATCAATTTTCACCCATACAAATTTGTCCGTCATGTTCTTGACGCGCTGGTCGTTAATGGTTTCATCGAAAAATCGTTTCGAATAACCACACCAATCCGCATAGAGAACAAGAACGGCTGGCTTCGTATCTTCTTTGGCCTCTGCCAATGCCATATCATAATCATCAAACCAGGGCATCTCCCAGTCGACAAATTGCGAGGCTTTCGTGAGTAAGACAACTTCTACTTCATATTCAATATCCTGTCCGGCGAGGGGATTATTAAAGTCAACTTTAAAGACCTCATCGTTGACTGAAACAACCCTGCCCTTTGCCTGGCCGGCATTAAAAAGGGATCCGATTTTCGGTTGCAGCCTCAATGTTATATCGTCATTGGATGTTTCTATTTCAGTGACACCGAATGTTTCCTCAAAACGTTTCTCCTCAGGTATCACGACCTCCAACACCGCTTCCTGTTTTGTAATGGTTGTTATACGCGCATTAAAATAAGGATTAACAGTCACTTCATCATTGACAACGGGGAAAACTCCATAACGTTCTACGAATTCAGCCGGTCCCATTGTTTTGACCTTTGGCATGGTCTTCTGCACGGGATACTCCGCGATTTGCTTTGGATTCGGCGCTCCATAAGTCTTTTCAGTCGGAAGAGTGAGAGTCTTTTTTTCGCCGACTTTCATACCCGGAATACTGTCCGCGAGGCCGGGAAAGGCAGGATCCTCCATTCCAGCAACAGTGTCATACGGTAAAAAACTGTCTGGAATCATGTACCAATCCGCTTTTTTCCGATTCGTATCTTTGTCCACCTGTTCCTCCGTGGTGAAGAACACAACACCGTTTCCCTGAGTCGCCGTCAACTGAATACTGACCAAATCCCCGGTCTGAACCTGATCAGGCACTTCCTCCATATCTTGTGCCTGAGTTTCTTCCATTGAAACGGATTGTGGAACTGCCATTTCCATATCGGCGTTCTTTTCTGCCGCTGCCTTGTCAACAGCCTGTTTTAAATAACGATAGGCAGACGCCTTCTCGTCCTTGGTCTCCACAGCCTGTATAGTGGTAGTGAAAAAACCACAAAAAAGGAGCAAGGCGATAACGCCAAGCCCTGTTATCAAATCTTTCGATTTCATTTTGTTCTTCTCCTCTTTACAATGTTTATGCTTAGGGTCTGGAAAGAAATAACTTGGATTTTCCGTTTCCGAACTGTATCACACCTTTAGCCGGTTTGACATCCCCGAAATCCTCACCGTAGCCCTGCTACGCTTGCGGTTTCGTGAATATCAAACCGACTAAATCTGCAACACATTTCGGATCGGAATTACCCAAGTTATTTCTTTCCAGACCCTTATACTTTTCAACCCCTCACTCAACAGTGACCTCGCAGGTGAGCGGTTCACCGCCTGAAGGATGGCCATAATCAATCATCACCATATTTTCAGTTACTCTGACAACCCTGCCCACGTATGGTCCGTTGCGCGTGAGGTGTCCTGTCTGAGCGTTGATATCAATACGGTAAGAGTCCTCCAATACATGGATTGTTGCCGGCCCAAGATCCGTCACGACAACATCTCCCTCTTTTGCATCAAAATTGACAATAACTTCATCATTTTCAATTGCGATAATACGACCCGGCAAGTAAGAATCAAGAACGACTTCATCACCAATCTCAGGTGGCTTTTTCCAGAGACGCTCATAGTCTTTCACCGTAAAATTCCTTTGTTTGAGCCGCGTACGCACCCGCGCCATAGACAATACATTATCGCTTTCCGGAAGTCGTGGAAGCTGAGTTGCCGCTATGCGGACGGTATGAGTAGCTCCTTTTTCCCGACCTATCACTTCTGCTGCCAGAAATTCTTCCACTGCTACCTCAAGTGGCGAGCTCCGAATCCTTTCTGTTTTATCGAGTTCCTGTCCGGCAACAATTACTACCGCTCCGTAGTTTTTCCTGGGCATAAAAACAGCCCTTTCAAATTCATTGGCTTCATCCGCCACGGTCATATCTGTTGTCATCAAAATCTCACCATTGGGAAGCTTACAGGTATACTCAAAGGCAACATGATCGCCGTTCACAATACGTTCCTTTGTGGTGTCAAAAACGGTGCACGATGCCGAAACCGCAACCATTACCATCAGGAAAATTAGCATCAGATATCTGATGCTAATGACTCGTAATGCACTGCTTAAAAAGAAATGTTCATTCACTTTTTCCTCTCCTTTTATTTACAGAGAAATAAGACACCCAGACCGAGGGATAAACAAAATGAATTCTTCTGCTTAAATATCATCTTAAGTATGAGAGGCCTACGACTTTAACTAATGTTTGTTCATCCTTGTTTAAAATTCTGTTCGGATTGGGTTAGAATAAAAAGGGACCTGTGTCATGCGACACAGGTCCCTTTGGTACTGATATGCCCTTTTTCAGGGAGTTGAAACTATTACGGTGTTTGTGGCAGTGCTGGAATAACTTTCTGAGACCACGCCTGATCACTTGATTTCATGAAACGCATTTCCTTTTTAGCGGCCCAGAACAGCTCTTTGGTTACAGGTATATTATCAGGATCTGAAGCATAATCTGCAAGAGTCTGCGCCATGGTCTGCTGATCTCCAGTTGTATCATCACAGGTATACATCCACTGAGCTGACCAGAAATTGTACAATCCGTTGCGAATCCTGTCGCGGGTCGGGGACACGCCTTCATACTGAACGACATGCATTGCCTCTTTGTTTTTCCCATACAGACGGTCTGCATCTGCATAACCGACAGCATAATCATGAGTATCCATACAGCTCATCAGATCACCCGTACCATCACTCCAGGTAGCATTCGGCATCCAGAACTGAAGATCCCAGCCCCATCCATTACCGCGCATAACTGCAAAATCAAGGGTAGCGTGGGTTCCGGAACCGGCATGACGAAAACATTTATAGATTGGCGCGTTCGGGAAATAGTCTCCAAAATCTTTCCAGTTAGTCGCTTTCCCACTGAAAATATTGGTCGCCATCAAACGGGTCATGTTGTTCAGAGGCGCTTCAAGACATTCGGCAGCTGCTTCTTCCACGTCCGGGCACTGCGCATATGTGGTACATGTGCCACCAATATTTACACCACCGTCACAGGTTTCATCGGTACACTTGTAGTAACCCACACAATCGGCATTTTCATAACAGACATTGCCAAAAGGTGAAAATGCTTTATGAGCTGATGGAGTCGGCTCGAGAAGATCCGGTCCCATACACTGTTTTACGGTCACATCGTTTGTTACTACGAATGCAAAGGGAACAACCAGAGGCTGATTTGCCGGCAGCAGGACATCATGGGGATCCCCATTAGCGTCCAGATCGATCGGCTTCTGGGTTTTAAAATTTCTAAGAGATGTCCGCTGATCAAAACTCTTGGCTGCAACGTCTGATGCTGCCACAGTCACGTCCCTACAGGTTAATGTGGTAGTACCAACATCTGCAAACAAACGCTGACGGTCATTATTAGGACATTGCGCTGTGGCTCCCGGATAGTTCTTGTCCTGGCAGGCCAGGAGTCCATCATACGAAGCCTTGGCTGTGTAGCGGATATTAATGGTGCCATGGGTAGGACAATTCGTGCCCTGGGTCACACCATGCTTGCTGTCAGGTTCGTTTTGCGTTGCAGCTGAACAGCCTGCGCCACCGTTCGCTACTGTATCTGTAAGGAAATTATCAGCTGCGTCATTCCAGAAAAGATACTGGGCTGAAGCGCCATAAATATTAATATCAAGAGCGCTTGCCATGCCTGCGAAACCGAGCAGAGCAACACCAACTACAGCTGCACCCGCTACTTTGCTATAAAACTTTTTCATTTCTTCATCCTCCTTGTAAAAGTGATAACTTGACCAGCTGATTATTCATCATTTTTTGACCTTTTCAGACCAACAAGGCCCAAAAGACCAGAGCCGAAAAGCAGGACTGTACCTGGTATTGGAACAGCACTCTGAGTAATAATCGTACTGCCGTCAGCCATGGTCCGGATATCCGCAAGTTCAACTCCTAGTACATTAGCATCAGGACCTTGGTTATTGATATCGAGATAATAGAGTGTCTGATCGACATAGCCAACGGTGTCTAAGTCTGCCAGCAAGGCTTCACTGAAGCTTCCCGTTGTAAGGGTCCCGGCGTACGTACCGACTCCGACACCCCACTTGTCCATTGCTTGCCAATAGGTAGAACTTGCATATATATTTGTACTGTCACGCTCCACCGTATTTGGACCAAACTGACTATTTCTATCTCTGATATCCATGGAGGCCGTGAGGATACCAGCTGTTGTACCTACAATTGCCTCTGGTGTCCGGGTACTGCTCACCCAGGCATCACCACCATTAAAAAAACCTCCAGTGGCAAAATATGCCACTTTGAGATTCGCATAATTGTTGTCGCCAGGATCTGTGCTTTCGTAACCAAAATCGGCCGGCGTCCATGCATCCACGCCGCCGCCAACTGTATGAGGACCGCCAACTGAGAGGGTATTCACGTCGCCGAGGTCCGTATGTATTTCAATAGAACCTGCTGTATCGTAAACCACTCGAACCAATGAGAAATCCTCAAACGTCGCCATGGCTGAAGTGGCGCTGAAAACAACTGCTGCAGCTGCTAAGGCTAATGATTTTTTAAATACTGATCTTTTCATTTTTTTCCTCCAAAAAATTTTATTAAAATAATAGATTATAAATTCAATCACACATCCCAGTGAGTTGTTGGCCCCCTGGGCTTCCCATTGCCAGTAAAGAAACTACGGCCTTCCCTTTTGCCAATTAACCTCAATGCCTTTTTTTAAAATCACCTCCTTTTTGCACAGTTGAAACAATTATTTGTTCACTTTTTGCAAACATGAGTCGTTGAAAAATCCATCATGAGTTGTTGCCAGTTTGATAGACTCCGATTGTTACAAACTTGTTATGGTAAAATTTTTTTTCTGTGAGTAAAAAGGAGCGACTCAAAATACTTCAGCGGACCTGGACGGTTTGCTGAACCTTTTCAGAAATTTTGGATTTACTGGGAATGTGAATCGAAAGGTGTAAATATTCGGCTTGTGTGGAAATATTACAAAAGACCTCGGTCTGTAAATGTTTGACAGTGGTCCAGGTGTTCACGATCAGGTCTTTCAGCGATACATAAGGGTCTGGAAAGAAATAACTTGGGTAATTCCGATCCGAAATGTGTTGCAGATTTAGTCGGTTTGATATTCACGAAACCGCAAGCGTAGCAGGGCTACGGTGAGGATTTCGGGGATGTCAAACCGGCTAAAGGTGTGATACAGTTCGGAAACGGAAAATCCAAGTTATTTCTTTCCAGACCCTAAGTATGCTGGAAGGCCTGATCGTGGACAGATGGAGTGCTGTCGAATATTTACCGAAAGGTGTGTTGGGTGTGCTATTGCCTGATTCGCTTTAAGATATGACTTGAGACCAACTCAGAAAATTGAACGACATACGTCATGTTCTGCTTCAGGTTCAGATAATCGCTGGGCCAGATAATCCAGGGTCTGCCGTTCCAGCGACCGCACCTGTTCGAGTGATAAATTGAGCTTCTTTGCCACCTGCTTAGGACCTAAGAAAACTCCATCATCTAAGCCATAACGCAGTATGAGAATTCTAAGAGTCACCGGTTCAAGCTGTTTGAGTTCTTTCTGTAAGTTCATAATATCTCGATTTTTGGATAGATACTCTTCAACATTTTGACGGTGATCCGCAATCAACTCTTCAACATCCCCCGTGGTTTCGCCGGACTGCAAACTCACTAGGTCAATGGTTTCAGCAGTTCTGCTACTCTGTATTCGTTCAATCTTATGGGGTGGAATACCAAGCCCCTGTGCAATTTCCTGCGGAAAAGGATTCCTATCGAACTTTTCTATGAAACTTCGTTCCATTTCATCCCAACGTGCAATGAGTTGCCCCAGATACCTGGGTATACGGATTGTCTTTCCGGTCTCATGGATAGCCCGATTAATCGACTCCTTGATCCACCAGGTAGCATACGTTATGAAACGGTGATTCTTGCCTGGATCATAGCCGTCAACTGCTCGCATTAAGCCTATACAGCCCTCCGAAATAAGGTCTTCCAATGACAGGCCACGCCCCCTGTATTTCCAGGCAATCCGTTCCACCAAACGCAAATTTGCTAGGATCATGGCCTGGCGGGCCTGATCATCCCTTTCTTGCAGGCGGTGCGCCAAAACAAACTCCTCATCTGCGACTAATTGTAAGCCGGTCTGAGACTTCTTTGAATTTTTCACTATCTCTTCAAACACACTGGATGTCATAGCAAAATCAATGAGCAGATTGCATGGGTATTCTTAAAAAGTATCTTCACAAAAAGGCACTTAATTAAACCCACAAATGTTATCCCAGAAAAAAGATTTGGTTTATTTTTGATGAGAGTTTGGTTAGAAAAATTCTGATTATAACGGATTTGGGGGAGGCGATGGGTGATGGGTGGCATGGACAAACTTGTTTGTCCGTGTCTCCTTTTTGGCTCGGTGACCAGGCGATTTCATAAATGCGCATGACTCGAATC